>JAJFMR010000523.1 GCA_020696915.1 Rhizobiaceae bacterium
CAGCTTCTCGACCTCGGCGGTGATGTTTTCAATGTCGTCCTCGATGGCGATGTTGGGCCCCGGAGAAGCGATCTCCGGCGTGTCGGTGGTGACCGCGCCGATGATGCCGATCTTCTGTCCGCCGACCTCCAGGACCATCGACGGCTTGATCCGGTCGCCGACCTTCGACTGCGCATTGGGATGGACGTTCGCGGACAGCACCGGGAACGTGACCTTCTCCAGGAACGGCACCAGGGCCTCTTCGCCGTCGTCGAATTCGTGGTTGCCCACGGTCATGGCGTCGAACTTCATCAGGTTCAGGAATTCCGCTTCGGCAGCACCCTTGTAGGTGGTGTAGAAGAGCGAGCCCTGGAAATTGTCGCCGCCGTTCAGCAGCAGCACATTCTGTCCATCCAGCGCCTTGCGGCGCTCGGCGATGGCGGTGACCAGCCGGGCGGCGCCGCCGATGCACTTGCCCTCGGTCTCGTCCTCCGCCGAGCAGGTCGATTCGAACGCATTGTTGGATTCGATGCGGCTGTGCCAGTCGTTGATGTGCAGGATGTTCAGCGTGTAGTCGGCGCGCGAAATGCCGGCCGAGATGCCGAGCGCCGACGCCGAAACGGCGGCGATTGCCACGATCTTCTTCATTCGAGAACTCCCCTGGATTCCCGCAGGCTTGGGGAGCCGCCCCGGCCTGTCGACAGCAGATCATGTTCACATCCGCAATTTTGCGATGCAAGCGAAAACGCCGGGCCCGCGCCGTCAGGCGGAGTAGTCGCGCTCGTCGGCGATGACCTTGCCGTCATTGGGGAGGCTGCCGGCATCGCGGACCACAACGTTGCCGCCGAGCTTGGTCACGTCGCGCAAGGTGTCCGCGACGGCATCGGCATCGACGTCCGACGCGCCGGAGGGCTCGACCTGCAGGGTCATGGTGTCGGCTTCGCCCTGCCGTGAGACCACCAGCCTCGCTTTCGCGATCGCCTCGTGGCGGCGTACGATCTCGGCGACCTGACGGGGGTCGACGAACATGCCCTTGACCTTGGTGCGCTGGTCGGCGCGCCCGAGCCAGCCGGCTATTCTGGTATTGGTGCGGCCGCAGGCCGAAACGCCCGGCAGCACGGCCGACAGGTCGCCGGTTCCGAACCGGACCAGCGGATAGGCCGGGTTGAAGCCCGTCACGACCACCTCTCCGACTTCGCCGTCGGGCACCGGGTCGCCGGTCCCGGGGCGGACGATCTCCAGGATCAGGTTTTCGTTGACGATCATGCCGGGATTGTGGGTGCCGTCCCCGGCGCTGCTCTCATAGGCGATGACGCCGAACTCTGCCGTTGCGTAGCATTGCAGGACGCTGACGCCGCGCGCCAGATATTCGGCCCGCAGCGAGGGATAGAGCGCGCCCGCCGACACCAGCGCGCGGCGGATCGAGGACAGGTCTTTTTCGGCCTCCGCGGCACGGTCGAGCATCGCCTTCAGGAAGTCCGGCGTGCCGCAATAGGCGTCGGGTTTCAGGACGGCCGCCGCCTCCACCTGCGTGTCGGTGTTGCCGGTGCCGCCCGGAAAGACGGTGCAGCCCAGGGCGCGGGCGCCCTCCTCCAGCATGAAGCCGCCCGGCGTCATGTGATGCGAGAAGCAATTGTGGACGATGTCTCCGGAACGGACTCCGGCCGCGAAGAAGGCGCGAGCCACCTGCCAGGGGTCGCTGCCGGGCGGCTGCGGCTCCCAGATCGGGCCGGGAGACTGGAAGACCCTGGCGCCGGCCAGCGCTTCGGGATCGGCGAAACCGCCGAACGGCGGCTCGGCGGCCTGCAGTTCCATCAGTTCGTTCTTGCGCAGCACCGGCAGCTTGGCGAGTTCGGCGCGGCTGGTCACCGAAGCCGGATCGACGCCGTCCAGCCAGCGGGCCAGTCCCGGAACTTTTTCAATTGCCGAGGCGAGAAAAGAGGGCAGTCGTTCGAACAGCCGGCTTTCGCGGGCTGCCGGGTCGCCGGTTTCGAGATCGTCGAAATGGGCGGTCATGCTGCTGACCGAATCTGGATCAACGGCCGCAGACGCGGGATCGCCGGCAAGGACACGACGGCTCAGGCGCGCCTCGTCAGCACGAATTGCTGGCCGGCCGAACTGGTGCAGGTCAGCTGGTTCATCGATACCATCATGCAGTTGAAGCTGATCGGTGTCTGACGGATCAGCGAGGTGCCGCTGATCTGAACCTGATTTTCGCCGCTCATGACGTAGCTGCCCTCGGACAGCTTCTGCCCTGTGTCGGTCGCCACCGTCTGGAACGAGCCGCCCGACAAAGTCGACAGCCCGGTTCCCTGCGCATCGATCCACGCCCCCTCCACGCCCGAGGGGGCGGCGCGTACCTGACCGCCGGAAGAGCCGCCGCCGAGGCAGCCGGTCAACAGCAGGCCGAAGCCGACGGCCGCCCCTGCGGATGTCAATACGCGCACGTGGGTCATGAGTTGGTCCTTTTCCCGTCAGCAGCGAATTCATTCGCCCGATTTCGAAGCGAAAGCAAGCGTCGACGATGCCTGGAGATGCC
>JAJFMR010000104.1 GCA_020696915.1 Rhizobiaceae bacterium
GGCGCCGCCATCGGGCCCGACCCGGTTTCGCAACGGATCGATCTTCCATGAGGCTCCGACCCGATGCGTGAGGCGCGCAGGACTCGGCGACGTACGTTTCGGCCGCATGTTGCCGGGAAGGGGAAATGCAACGCGACGGTTACGTCGTCCGCCTCTGCTAGCTCCCGCGAGCCAGTTCGCGGAGCCGGAACTTCTGGATCTTGCCAGTCGAGGTTTTCGGGATCTCGGCAAAGATCACTGCCTTCGGAACCTTGAAGCGCGCGAGCAGCGTCCGGCAATGCGAGACGATCTCTTCCTCGGTCGCCGACTTGCCGGGCTTGAATTCGACATAGGCGACAGGCGTTTCTCCCCATTTCTCGTCGGGACGCGCCACCACCGCGCAGGAAGCGACTGCGGGATGCTTGTAGAGCGCGTCCTCCACCTCGATCGAGGAGATGTTCTCGCCTCCCGATATGATGATGTCCTTGGAGCGGTCCTTGAGCTGGATGTAACCGTCCGGATGCATCACCCCGAGGTCACCCGAATGGAACCAGCCTCCCCGGAAGGCCTCGTCGGTCGCCGTCTCGTTCTTGAGATAGCCCTTCATGACGATGTTGCCGCGGAACATGACCTCGCCAATGGTCGCGCCGTCGGCAGGCGTCCTCTCCATCGTCTCGGGATTCATCACGGTCAGATCCTCGAGCGCGGCATAGCGCACGCCCTGTCGTGCCTTCCGGGCAGTGCGCGCCGCCTTGTCCAGCCCCTCCCATTCGGTGTGCCATTCGTTGACGACCGCCGGCCCGTAAGTCTCGGTCAGCCCGTAGAGATGGGTCACGCCGAAACCGGCGTCTGCCATGCCCGAAAGGACCGCTTCGGGCGGCGGCGCCGCCGCGGTGCTGAAGGTTACCGCCTGCGGAAAGTCGCGCCTGTCCGCGTCGGCGGCATTGATGAGTGTCGCCATGACGATGGGCGCGCCGCAGAGATGCGTCACGCCGTGATCGGCAATTGCATCGTAGATCGGCTTCGGCCGCACCCAGCGCAGGCACACATGCGTCCCCGCCTGGACGGCAAGCGTCCAGGGGAAGCACCAGCCGTTGCAGTGGAACATCGGCAGCGTCCAGAGATAGACGCAGTGCTTGCCCATGCTGGCATGGATGGTGTTGGTATAAGCCATCAATGCCGCGCCGCGGTGATGATAGACCACCCCCTTTGGATTTCCGGTGGTGCCCGACGTGTAGTTGAGCGAGATGGCATCCCATTCGTCATCGGGCATGGACCACGGGAAGTCGCTATCGCCCGAGGCAACGAACTCCTCGTAGAACCTGGTTCCGATGCGCTCCCCCTGGGGATAGGGAGCATCGTCAGGGTATTGCGAATCCTCGTAGTCGATCACCAGCGGCCTGACCGCGGCAAGCGACAGGGCCTCCCTGATGACGCCGGAAAATTCGCGGTCGACGATCAGCACCTTGGTGTCGGCATGGTCGAGCTGAAAGGCGATGACCGCCGCATCGAGGCGCGTGTTGAGGCTGTGCAGCACGGCTTTCGTCATCGGCACGCCGAAATGTGCTTCGAGCATCGGCGGCGTGTTGGAAAGCATGACGGTGACCGTGTCGCCCTTGCCGATGCCGTGCCTGGCGAGCGCCGAGGCCAGCTGCAGCGAGCGGCGCCAGAAGTCGCGGTAGGAAACGCGCATCGCGCCGTGGATGATCGCGGTGTGATCCGGAAAGGCCCTGGCGGCCCGTTCGAGATAGGAGATCGGCGTCAGCGGCTGATGGTTTGCGGCCCGCCGGTCGAGATTCTGGTCATAGGGGTTAGGCATTCGGGGCCCTCGTCGACTTGCAGCTATTAATCACAGGCGGGTCGCTTCGTCATCACCGCACCACTTCCGACAGGCCGTCGTGAATCAGCTTGAGGGCGATGAGGGCCACCGTTCCGTACGTGAAGGGATAGAAGATTTCGGGCCGCATCCTGCGGACCAGCCAGGCGCCGGCGAGAGTAGCAATCGGCGCCAGCGGAGCAAGCGTCAGCGACGCCGCCAGGTTGGCGGTGTCGAACTGGCCGAGTGCCGTGTAGGGGACCAGCTTGACGGCATTGGTCACCGCGAAAAAGATCACGCTGGTGCCGGTGAACACCCGCGGATCGAGCTTGAGCGGCAGCGCGTAGATCTGGAAAGGGGGGCCGCCGAGATGCGCCACGAAGCTCGTAAATCCCGAAACGACGCCCCAGAAGGCGGCGAGCCATCGGTTGGGCGAGGCGACGTGCGATGCTCCATGGCGGGCGAGCGTCCACAGCCAGCGGCCGACGAAGGAGATGGCGACCAGCCCGATGATGAAACGCACGGCATCGGCGGTAACCAGGCTGGCCGTCAGCCAGCCCACGCCGATGCCGACCAGCGAGCCGGGGAGCATCGAGGCGAGAGTGCCGCGGTGATAATTGCCTCGCCAGCTCCATAGCGACACCACATCCATCAGCACCATGATCGGCAGCAGGATCGCAGCCGCCTGCAGGGGAGAGACGACAAGCGCCATGAGCGGCACGCCGACGAAGCCGACGCCGCCCCCGAAGCCGCCCTTCGAGAGCCCGACGAGGATCACGGCCGGAACTGCGGCGGCAAAGAACCAGGGGTCGGCAAGAAGTCCGGTCATGGAGGGAGGATGCGCGGCGGGATTCGTTCGCGGCCCCATAGCCTGAAAATGGCGGCGGCGCGACACCAAACAGCTCCGCGCCACGCGCATGCTGTTCAATGCGGTACTGTTGGTCTATGCCGCAATGCAACCATCATCGGCCGCCAACAGGCCGGAAAACCCGGGTCTGATCTGGAATGCCAGAAAGTCCAGCACCAAACCGCTGCCGAATCGTGCTGATCCTCCCGTCGATCGCAGGCGCGGCCGAGATCCCGCAGCAGTTCGAGGCCGCCATCGCGGGCGGCGACGTCGCTTCGGTAATCGTGCGGCAGGACGGCATGGACGAGGCTGCCTTCCAGGCGCTTGCCGGCCGGATCGTCCCGGTGGCGCAGCAGGCCGGCATTGCCGCGATCATTGCCGGCGACACCCGCGTTGCCGGCCGCACCGGAGCGGACGGAATCCATGTCGAGGGCAGCAGGGAGCTCAGGGAGGCCGTCGAAAAATTCCAGCCTAAACTGATGGTCGGCGCGGGAGGCGCCAAGACCCGCGACGAGGCGCTTGCACTGGGCGAGGAACGGCCCGACTATATCCTCTTCGGGCGCTTCGGATATGACGTCGTTCCGGAGCCGCACCGCCGCAACCTCGCGCTCGGCACCTGGTGGGCGGAAATGATCGAGATCCCCTGCATCGTCATGGCTGGATCCGAAGTCGCATCGGTGGCCACGGTGGCGGCGACCGGTGCTGAATTCGTCGGGCTCTGCCAGGCAGTCTTCGGCCCCGGCCTCGATCCCCGGAGCCAGGTGAAGGCCGCCAACGAGATGCTCGACCAGGTCGCGCCCCGTTTCGAGGATTGAGATGCCGAGAACCGGCCCTGTGTTGCTGCTTCTTCTTCTCGCGGTTGCCACCGCCGCCAACGCCCAGGGCGCCGTGAAGCAGGGAACGGCCACGCCGCCGTCGGCGTCGCGCGTCGATCCCGACCGCTTCGGAGCGCCGCCCAGCGACGCCGCCTACGGTGCTTTTCAGCGCGGGCTCTACATGACGGCGCTCAATCTTGCGCTGCCGAGAGCCGAAGCCGGCGACCCCGCCGCACAGACGCTCGCCGCGGAGATCCTGTCGCGCGGCCTCGGCGTGGCGCGCGACGACGCGCAGGCCGCCAAATGGTACCGGCTCGCGGCCGAGCAGGGTGTGCCCGAAGCGCAGTTCCAGTACGCGCTGATGCTGCTCGACGGGAGTTTCGTGACCCGGGACGTGCAGGGCGCCTACGCGTTGATGCAGGCGGCCGCGGAAGCGGGCAACCGGCTGGCCCAGTTCAATCTGGCGCAGCTGATCATCGATCGCGAGCCCGGCGAGGCCGGCATGACAAAGGCGGCTTCCTACTATGAGCGCGCCGCAAAGGCAGGCCTTGCGGATGCGCAATATGCCATGGCGCAGATTCTCGCCAACGGCGTCGGCGGCAGGAAAGTCGACGAGAAGGAGGCCCGCCGATGGCTGCTTTCGGCGGCCCGCCAGAACTTCGACACCGCGCAGCTCGATCTGGGCACCTGGCTGATCGAGGGCCGCGGCGGCGAACGCGACCTCGAGGCCGGCTTCGGCTGGATGAAGCGCGCCGCCGAAAGCGGAAACGTCGCCGCACAGAACCGGCTGGCCAAACTCTACATGGCCGGACTCGGGGTGGAGCCGGACCCGATCCTGGCGGCGGCCTGGTATTTCGTCGGCCGCCGGGCCGGCCTCTCCGATGCCGAGATGGATGATTTTCTGGGGGGATTGACTGACGAGCAGCAGAAACAGGCGTTGGAGCGCGCCAATCGGCTGCGGTGACGGCGCCCCGACGGACCGCTGGCCGCGCGACCCGGCATCGCGCGGGCCTCGCGTTCGGCTCTCTTGCCTCACCTTCGGTTTTGTGGTCTGGGAACCGGCAGCCGCCGGACAGGCGGAAAACCTCTTCCGGATAAGCAGAAATGGCCAAGATCAACGGCAACGAAATCCGTCCCGGCAACGTCATCGAGCACCAGGGCGGCCTGTGGGTGGCGGTCAGGACCAATCATGTGAAACCGGGCAAGGGCGGCGCCTACAATCAGGTCGAACTGAAGAATCTCATCAACGGCACGAAGCTGAACGAGCGCTTCCGCTCGGCAGAAACCGTCGAGAAGATCCGGCTCGAGCAGAAGGACTTCTCCTATCTCTACGAGCAGGGCGACGCACTCGTGTTCATGGACACCGAAAGCTACGAGCAGCTGGAACTGCAGAAGGACTTCGTCGGTGACCGCGCCGCCTTCCTGCAGGACGGCATGATGGTCACCGTCGAACTCTACGACGAGAAGCCGATCGGCATCTCGCTGCCCGACCAGGTGACGCTGACCATCACCGAGGCCGATCCCGTCGTGAAGGGACAGACCGCCGCGTCGTCCTACAAGCCGGCGATGCTCGAAAACGGCATCCGCGTCCTGGTGCCGCCCTTCATCGGCTCGGGCGAGCGCATCGTCGTGGACACCAACGAGATCACCTATGTCCGCCGTGCCGACTAGCTGAGCGATGGCGCGTTCGGCAATCCTCAACGTCATGGTGCAGGCGGCCATGAAGGCCGGCCGCTCCCTGGCGCGCGACTTCGGCGAGGTCCAGAACCTGCAGGTGTCGCTCAAGGGGCCCGGCGACTATGTCAGCCAGGCCGACCGCAAGGCTGAGGAGATCATCCACGCCGAACTGGCGCGGGCCCGTCCCGGCTACGCCTTCCTGATGGAGGAACGCGGCGCGGTGCCGGGCGACGACGACCAGCACCGCTGGCTTGTCGACCCGCTCGACGGCACCACCAATTTCCTGCACGGGCTGCCGGTGTTCGCGGTCTCGATCGCGCTCGAGCGCCAGGGCCAGGTGGTTGCCGGCGTGATCTACAATCCGGCCATGGACGAACTCTACACGGCGGAGAGAGGCGGCGGCGCGTTCCTGAACGACCGCCGGCTGCGGGTCGCCGCGCGCCGCCACTTGGCCGATACCGTCGTGGGCACCGGCGTGCCGCATCTGGGCCGCGGCCATCACGGCACCTACCTCGTGGAACTGCGCAACGTCATGGCCGAGGTATCGGGAATCCGGCGCCTCGGCTCGGCGGCGCTCGACCTTGCCTATGTCGCGGCCGGGCGGCTGGACGGCTTCTGGGAAGATCGGCTGTCGCCCTGGGACATCGCGGCCGGTGTCCTCCTGGTGCGCGAAGCGGGCGGCTTCGTCACCGACAAGGCGGGAGGCCAGGCCATGTTCGACAATGGCGAGGTCGTGGCCGGCAACGAGGCGATCCACCGCATCCTTCTCAAGACGCTGAAAAAGCCGATTTGACAGGACCGGGAGCGCGTCGAAGCCGATTTCGGCCGGTAATGCGCATCGAGCCCGGCGCCTCGCCCGCACCAGAAAACGTCGCCCGGATATGAGCTTGAAATTCGATCGTGGCGGCCGGATCTGCGTCAAGCGCCTTTCAATTTCGTCACATTTCCGCTTAGAGTCGCGGCCAACATGATTTCGCCAGCGGGATCGGGGCGGCAATGGTATCCATGCGATCTTCAGGGGGCAACAAGCTGTCGGACGTGCTGACGTACGACCCGCACAGGCTGTCGAGTCCGCGGATCGTGCTTCTGTCGATGCTGGTGTTCCTCGCCATCGTCGCCTTCATCGCCGCCATACTGGCCCGCCAGATCTCGAGCGCGTTCTCGACCAATCCCGGTCTCAACGGCCTCATCCTCGGCGTTCTGGTGGTCGGCATCGCATTGTCGTTCCAGCAGACGATCAGGCTTTTCCGAGAGGTGCGCTGGGTGAATTCATTCCGCGCCGGTTCGGAAGTCACCGACCCGGTGCTGCTTGCCCCGATGAAGGCATTGCTGTCTCGCTCGGCGACGATGGCGTTCTCGACCAGTTCCATGCGCACGATGCTCGATTCGATCGCCAACCGCCTCGACGAAAGCCGTGACATTTCGCGCTATCTGATCGGACTGCTCGTCTTCCTCGGCCTGCTCGGCACCTTCTGGGGGCTCTTGGAAACGATCGGCTCGATCGGCGAGACGATACAGTCGCTGGACCCGGGTTCCGGCGACACGGCGGCCGTGCTCGATGCGCTGAAGTCCGGCCTGGCGGCGCCGCTGGCGGGCATGGGCACGGCGTTTTCGTCGTCGCTGTTCGGCCTCTCCGGATCGCTGGTGCTGGGCTTTCTCGACCTGCAGGCCGGGCGTGCCCAGACGCGCTTCTACACCGAACTCGAAAACTGGCTGTCGTCGGTGACCGACCTCTCTTCCGACATCATGGTCACCGACAGCAGCTCGAAGGTCGAGTCCTCCGACGAGATCCGGGCGCTTTCGGAACGGCTGCGCAACCTGCAGGAGGCGGGCGGCTCCAGCCCGCGCGTCGCCACGGCCATGGCAAACCTGGCCGACGGCATTTCGGGGCTCGTCAAGAACATGCGTTCCGAGCAGCAGATCATGCGCGATTGGGTGGAGGCCCAGTCGGAAGAGCAGAAAGAAATGCGCAACACGCTCGAGAAGATTGCCGATGCGTTGCGCAAGCGCGAAATGAACTAGGAAGGTCACGGAGATGGCGCTGGCGCGGGGGCGGCGCGACCGCCGCATCGACTACTGGCCGGGTTTCGTCGACGCGCTTTCGACGCTGCTTCTGGCGATCATGTTCCTGCTTTCGGTATTCGTGCTGGCGCAATTTCTGCTCAGCCGGGAAATCAGCGGCAAGGACGAAGTTCTTTCGCGCCTGAACTCGCAGATCAACGAGCTGACGCAACTGCTTGCGCTGGAGCAGGGCAGCACCCAGGACGCCCAGGACCAGCTCGCCAACCTGCAGGCATCGCTTTTTCAGGCAGAGAGCGAGCGAAGCCGCCTGCAGCAGCTCCTGGAAAGGGGCGCCGGGGCCGACGCCGAGGCCGAGTCGAAGATCGGGACGCTGTCCGGGGAACTCGATTCGGAACGGCAGATCAGCCAGCGCGCCCTGAGCCAGGTGGAGCTCCTCAACCAGCAGATAGCCGCGCTGCGCAAGCAGATCGGCGCGCTAGAGGACGCGCTGGAAGTCTCGGAAACGAAAGACCGCGAATCCAACACCAAGATCGCCGATCTCGGCAGGCGGCTCAACGTTGCGCTGGCCCAGCGCGTCCAGGAACTGAACCGCTATCGTTCCGACTTCTTCGGCCGCTTGCGCGAAATCCTTTCCGATCGCGAGAACATCCGCATCGTCGGCGACCGTTTCGTATTCCAGTCGGAAGTGTTGTTCCCGACCGGCTCCGATCAGATCAACGAAGCAGGGCAGGTCGAGATGAAGAAGCTCGCCGACGCCATCATCGAGCTGCAGCGGGAGATTCCGCCGGAGATCAACTGGGTGCTCAGGGTCGATGGCCACACCGACAACCGGCCGCTTTCGGGTGCCGGCCGCTACCGTGACAACTGGGAGCTTTCCTCGGCGCGTGCGACTTCGGTGGTCAAGTTCCTGATCGCAAACGGTGTCCCGGCCAATCGCCTGGTCGCCGCGGGGTTCGGCGAATTCCAGCCGCTGGACCCTGGCGACACGGAAGAGGCGCGCAACAGGAACCGGCGCATCGAACTGAAGCTCACGGAGCGCTGACGCCGGCGGGCAGGGGGCATGCCTTCCGGCCACTCCAGAACCACCGAAAACCAGGGAAGCCGCAGCCAGAACCCGCGCCTCCACTCTCTCGCGAGGGACAAGGCCGCGGCCGGCGGACAGTGCCTGAAGACGGATACGGAGCCTGAAAAATGTCGTTCGACAAACTCGATCAGCGCGGCCGCCGCCTCGAGGCGCTGGAGCATGCGCTCGCCATCCTCAGCGCCGACGAGGCCACTCACATGGCCGTCGGCGGCGGCGAGAAGCGGGCCGAGGCACTCGGCGTGCTGGCCGGCATGCACCATCGGCAGGCCACCGATCCCGAAATCGGCGACTGGATCGCGGCAGCCGAAGCCGAAACGCTCAACGAAGAGCAGCAGGCCGCGGTTCGTGAACTCAGGCGGCACTACACCAACCTGACTTGCCTGCCCGCCGAGTTCGTGGAGCGGCAGACCGCCACGCGGATGCGCTCCGAGCAGCTCTGGCGCGCCCTGCG
>JAJFMR010000524.1 GCA_020696915.1 Rhizobiaceae bacterium
GGCGAGCACTGGGCCCATGTCGACGCGCTGTTTGCCCGCTACGAGAACAGGCCGCTCGGCGAGAAGAAGCGCCTGGTCGGCGAGGCGGTGCCCTATGGCCGCATGGGCACCGCCGCCGATCTGACAGGAATGGCGATCTTCCTGGCCGGGCCGGAGAGCGAATACGTCGTCGCCCAGACCTACAATGTCGATGGCGGCAACTGGATGAGCTGAGGCGGAATTCATGACCATCAGGCTCTCCCGTGCCGCGCTGTCGGAACTCCCGGACGGCGTCGCCGCGCCGAAATACCGCCCGTCGGACGTTTCTCCCGGCATCCTGCATTTCGGCGTCGGCAATTTCCACCGTGCCCATCAGGCCGTCTATCTCGACGATCTGTTCAACGCCGGGCTATCACGCGACTGGGCGATCGTCGGGGCCGGCGTGTTCGACAGCGAGATTGCCGCCCGGGAAAAGCTCAAGGAGCAGGATTTCCTGACCACGGTCGTCGAGCAGGACGAAGGCCACCTGTCCGCCCGCGTCACCGGCGCGATGACCGACTTCATCGTCCCCGGCGACGCCTCCTCGATCGTCGCGAGGCTTGCCGATCCGGCGATCCGGATCGTGTCCCTGACCATCACGGAGGGCGGCTATTTCCTGGAGTCCGCGACCGGAAGGTTCAACGTCCGGCATCCCGCCATCATCGCCGACGCCGTCGACCTCGACCGCGCCACGACCGTGTTCGGCTTCATCCTGCGCGGGCTGAAGCGCCGCCGTGCGGCAGGAACATCCGCCTTTACCGTCATGTCCTGCGACAACATTCCCCACAATGGCGAGGTCACCCGCCATTCGCTGGTCGGCCTGGCGCGGCTGGCAGACGATGGACTGGCGGACTGGATCGAGAATCACGTGGCCTTTCCGAACGGCATGGTCGACCGCATCACGCCGGCGACCACCGACCGCGAGCGGCGTCTGCTGATCGACCGCTTCGGCATCGAGGACGCATCCCCGGTGTTCTGCGAGCCGTTCAGGCAATGGGTCCTCGAGGACCGCTTCGCGGCCGGACGGCCGGCGCTGGAAGCCGCCGGCGTCCAGTTCGTGGAAGACGTGCAGCCTTTCGAGCTGATGAAGATCCGCATCCTCAACGGCGGCCATGCCGCGATTGCCTATCCGGCCGGGCTGCTCGGCATCGAATTCGTTCATGAAGCGATGGCTGAACCGTTGGTCTCCGGCTTCCTCCAAAGGCTCGAGCAGGAGGAAATCATCCCGACGGTGCCGCCGGTTCCCGGCGTCGTTCTCGGGGCCTATTTCCAGCTGATCAGCCGGCGCTTCTCCAACCCCACGATCGGCGACACGGTACGTCGCCTTTGCCTCGACGGCTCCAACCGCCAGCCGAAATTCATCGTCCCGACGATTGCCGATCGGCTGCAGGCCGGCAACGGCATCGGCGGGCTGGCGCTCGAATCGGCACTGTGGTGCCGCTACTGCTTCGGCACCGCGGAAGACGGGTCGGCGATCGAGCCGAACGACCCGGACTGGACGAGGCTGCAGGCGACGGCGCGCGCCGCTCGGGCCGACCCGGCGGCATGGCTTGCCATGGCCGACATTTACGGGAACGTCGGGCAGTCGCCGGTGTTTTCCGCAGCCTTCGCGGCGTCTCTCGCCGCGCTCTGGCGCGACGGCGTCAGGCCGACGCTCACCCGGTATCTCGCGGCAGCCGCCTGAACGTCGCTTGCGGGGGGCAAACCACGCGGCCTTGGCAATCCCGTTGAGCCATGCTGGAAATGCCAAAACCTCGCATATAGAGTGCCGGCATGGCAGCGAGAGGCAAGCCGGCAGCCCATCTGCTTCTGCATGCGGCGCAATCGATCGCCGCCGCGCCACGCATCTTCTGCACGGGCATGGACACGCCTGCAGCACCGTGCGCTGAACAAGCCGCGCTTTGCCGCTGCCGCTTCCTGCCTGCGCATCGCAATCTTGCCGAACAGCAGTTCGACTCTTCGGTCCGACGCTTTGGGCGATCCGCAATGCCGGTCGTCGCATTCCCCCGCAGAAGCGCCGCCTGATGGCAAGTCATGTCTGTGCCGTGGACGTGGGTACTGGCAGCGCGCGCGCCGCGATCCTCGATCGCACCGGCACCGCCCGCGGCCGCGCCGAGCGTGAGATCGCGATGCACAGGCCGTCAGCCGGTCATGCCGAGCACGATTCGGAGGACATCTGGCGCGCCGTCTGCGCCGCCGTCCGGTCGGCACGGGACATTGCCGGGGTTTCGCCCGGCGACGTCGCGGGGATCGGCTTCGATGCCACCTGCTCCCTCGTCGTGCGCGATCGCGACGCCCGCCAGCTGAGCGTCTCGACGACCGGCGAGACGTGCTGGGACACGATCGTCTGGCTTGACCACCGGGCCTCGGCCGAGGCCGACGAATGTACCGCCAGCCGCCATCCGGTGCTCGATTACCTCGGCGGCGTCATGTCGCCGGAGATGGTCACCCCGAAGCTCATGTGGCTGAAGCGCAACCTGCCCGGCAGCTGG
>JAJFMR010000525.1 GCA_020696915.1 Rhizobiaceae bacterium
CCGTCCGCATGTGCTACGTCGAGGTCGACGAGCCCGACATGCACAAGCCGCTCGGCGACATGGACCGGCTGAAGGCCGTGCTGATGAAGGACTGGGGCTATGAGTCGCTGAATGTCGACTTCAATCTCCTGCCGCAGGTCCAGCCCATGCTGCGCGAGGGCGGATGGGCCGTCACGGCGGCCATCCACAAGGACGAGGATACCCAGGCGCCGCGCATGATCGGGCTGTGGCCGGGCCTGAAGAACGAGTGCTACGGACTTGCCTGCGACATCGGCTCGACGACCATCGCCATGCACCTCGTGTCGCTGCTGTCGGGGCGCATCGCCGCATCCTCCGGCACGTCGAACCCGCAGATCCGCTTCGGCGAGGATCTGATGAGCCGCGTCTCCTACGTGATGATGAACCCGGACGGGCGGGAGGCCATGACGCTGGCCGTCCGCGAGGCCATTTCCGGGCTGATCGACAGCGTCTGTCTCGAAGGCGACGTCAACCGGGACGACATCCTCGACGCGGTGTTCGTGGCCAACCCGATCATGCATCATCTGTTTCTCGGGATCGATCCGACCGAGCTCGGCGGCGCGCCCTTCGCGCTGGCGGTGTCGGGTGCCGTGCGGGCGCGGGCGAGCGACGTCGGCCTGAAGCTCAATGCCGGCGCCAGACTCTATCTGCTGCCCTGCATTGCCGGGCATGTCGGGGCCGACTCGGCCGCCGCCACGCTCGCTGAAGGGCCCCATCGGCAGGACGACATGATGCTGCTGGTCGACGTCGGAACCAATGCCGAGATCGTCCTCGGCAACCGGCAGCGGGTCGTTGCCGCCTCGTCGCCGACCGGCCCGGCCTTCGAGGGCGCAGAGATTTCCGGCGGCCAGCGTGCCGCTCCAGGGGCGATAGAACGGGTCCGCATCGATCCCGCGACGCTGGAGCCCCGCTACCGGGTCATCGGCTCCGAGACATGGTCCGACGAGCCCGGCTTTCTCGACAGCGTCAGCGCGACGGGCGTCACCGGCATCTGCGGTTCCGGGATCATCGAAGTGGTCGCGGAAATGTACCTTTCGGGCATCATCTCGGAGGATGGCGTGATCGACGGTTCGCTTGCCCAGCGGTCGCCGCGCATCGTCGCCAGGGGGCGCACCTTCTCCTATCTGCTGAAGGAAGGCGAACCGGCCATCACGGTAACCCAGAACGACGTCCGCGCCATTCAGCTGGCCAAGGCCGCGCTTTATGCGGGCATCAAGCTCTTGATGGAGAAGCAGGGCACCGGGCACGTGGACGCCATCCGCTTTGCCGGCGCGTTTGGCTCCTACATCGATCCGAAATTCGCGATGGTGCTGGGCCTCATTCCCGATTGCGACCTCGAAAAGGTTACCGCCGTCGGCAACGCGGCCGGCACGGGAGCCCGCATGGCCCTGCTCAACCGCGGCCACCGGCGCGAGATCGAAGCGACCGTCGCACGCATCGAAAAAATCGAAACGGCGCTGGAGCCCAGGTTCCAGGAGCATTTCGTCCATGCCATGGCATTGCCGAACAAGGTGGATGCGTTCCCGAGACTCGCGGAAGCGGTGAAGCTGCCGGCACGGCAGAGCGACGGCCAGGACGGCGCCGAAGCCGCCGTACCGCGCCGCCGCTCACGCGAGGAGCGGGCCGCGCGACGGAGCCGATAGGCGGAATCGATTGCGATGTGGAGCGGCGGCGTCCCGCCGCCGCAGTGGGCCGGACGCCCCCCGTCGCTTGAAGGTTGGAAACGCCTCGTCAGACGCGCGTCCAGGCGCCGATCTCGGATCGGCCGATGATCGTGCTGCCCAGCGCCAGGATTTCCCCGGCCATGCGTTCGGCGAGGCTGCCGGCGTCGATCTCGCCAGGCTGCACCAGACCGAGCCGTTCCATGTCGGGCAGCAGCGTGGCGACCAGGTCCGCAACGAGGCCGGCGCGGTCGCTGGCGCTCGGCCCGGCGCCGATCAGCGCCTCCAGCCGCATGGAGGGAGACGGCAGGCCGGCCCGCTCGAAAACGGCGGGGAGTTTGGCGCCCATGCTGGTGTCGCCGCCCATTTCGCGGATGGTCCGCTCGGCCAGCCCGCAGCAGCGGTCGTAGATCGGTGCCGAGGGCACCGAACGGGCGCCCTGCCAGTCCGCCTCATGGAAAACGATGACGCCGCCCGGCTTCACATGCGACTTCAGCTCGGCCAGCGCGGCGGCCGGATCGGCAAGGAACTGCAGCACGTGGCGGCCCGCCACCGCGTCGAACGGCTCGTCGAAGATCATGTCGTGGAAATCGCCGTGCCGGAAGGTGACGTTGGACAGCCCGCGAGCCTCCGCCCGTTGCCGGGCAGCATCGACCGCCTGCAGCGACCGGTCGACACCGACCACGCTGCCGCCATGGCCGACGAGCGTGGCAATCAGCATCGAGGCATCGCCGGCGCCCGAGCCGACCTCAAGGACCCGCATCCCCGGAGTGATCCCGGCGCGCACCAGTATCCGGCGCGAGATGGGGTCGATCAGAGGCGCCTGC
>JAJFMR010000526.1 GCA_020696915.1 Rhizobiaceae bacterium
GTCGAGTGATTTGTAGGCCGCAATGCCGCCGCCGACGATCAACAGTATGCGCTTGCCCGACAGGCTCAATGCGGGCGGGCCAGGCAAGGCAGCCTCCCCGATCCGGCCGAGCGGTCGCAGGTGCGGGTTGCGCGGTCCTTCGTCCTTCCCACAGGTGCGACACCCCGGGTTGTCGCTTGATACAGCAGCCGCTCCGGCACTGTCATGATCTTCGTCTCCGTCGTGTCCGGCGAACGCAGCGAATTGCCCGGAGGCCGGCAGGAAGCCGGACCTTTCAGCCAGTTTGCCGTCAAGTGAGCCGCCAGGCAATCCACAGCAGCGTCAGCGCGATTACCCAGAGGGCCACGCGCCCCGAACGCGTGGCCCGCGCCTCGGCCCTGCCGATCTCCCGGGCCGTCGCCGCGTCGAAACGGAGCCCATGCTCGGCCATCATGTCGATCTCGCGCGACAGGCGTTCGGTGCGGGCGGCGAGTTCCGGGGCCTGCCTGGCGAGCGAGATAAACGCCCTGGCGGCGTCTCCGGCATCCGAGATGACCCCGCGAGGCCCGAGATTGTCCCTGATCCACTGCCCCACGACGGGCTCCGCGGTCCTCCACATGTTGAATGCCGGGTCCAGCGTGCGGGCCACGCCCTCGACCACCACCATGGTTTTCTGGAGGAGCACCAGTTCCGGCCGCGTCTGCATGTCGAACAGTTCGGTCACCTCGAACAGAAGCGTGAGCAGCTTCGCCATCGAGATCGTTTCGGCAGGCTGCCCATGGATCGGTTCGCCGATCGCGCGGATCGCCTGCGCGAAGGCCGAGACGTTGTGGGCCCGCGGCACGTAGCCGGCCTCGAAGTGTACCTCCGCGACGCGAACGTAATCGCGGCTGATGAATCCGTAGAGGATTTCCGCGAGAAAGCGGCGCTCCTTCTTGCCCAGCCGGCCGGCAATTCCGAGGTCGACTGCGACCACGGCCCCGTCTTCCTCCACGAACAGGTTTCCAGGATGCATGTCTGCGTGGAAGAAGCCATCGCGCAAGGCAATCTGCTTCAGATCGTAACCCGCCGCTGCGAGACCGGCGACGTCGGACAGTTTGATTCCATCGATCCATTCGAGCGTCAGCACGTCGCGGCCGGTGCGCGTCCAGTCGACCGCCGGCACCCGGAACCCGGAATCGTCCCTGGTGTTCTCGCCGAGCTCTGACAGCGCCGCCGCCTCCAGCCTCAGATCCATCTCGATCCTGGTGGTCTGTGCAAGCGTCTCGGTGACCTCCACCGGCCGCAGCCGACGCGAGGAGTGGATGAAGCGCTCCTGCAGCCGTGCCGCCAGGAAATAGCTTTCGAGGTCGCGGTTGAAAGCTCTCCGCACGCCGGGCCGGATGACCTTCACGGCCACTTTCACGGGCTGGCCGTCCCGCAGCACCATCGCCGGATGCACCTGAGCGATCGAGGCGGCGGCCACGGGTTCGCCGATCTCGAGATAGAGCTCGCCGGGCGGCCGGCCGAGCGAGCCTTCGATCGCCTCGAGCGACGCGGCAGTCGCAAACGTCTCCATGCGATCCTGCAGCCGGGCGAGGTCGAGCGCGATGTCGCCTCCCACCACGTCGGGCCGCGTCGCCAGGAACTGGCCGAGCTTCACATAGGAGGGCCCGAGCCGCGTTATGGCAGCAGCCAGCCGGTCGCTGCGCTCGCGGCCGGCGGCCCGGCGCTTGGCCAGCACGCGCGCCAGGCGCCAGCCTGCTCTGGGCAGGCCGGTCAGCTGATCGCCGGGGAGAGCGGCGACGACGCCCTCCCTGACCAGGATCCATCCTGCCCGCACCAGCCGGACCGCGGCGGCTGCGCTGCTCATCGGCAGGCGCCCGTCAAAGCTTCCAGCCCGAATGCAGCGCCGCTATGCCGCCCATATAGTTGCGAAAGGTGACGCGCTCGAACCCCGCCGCCTCGATCATGCGCGCAAAACTCGCCTGGTCGGGGAACCTGCGGATCGATTCGGCGAGATAGGAATAGGGTTCAGCGTCGCCGGCCACGACGCGGCCGATTTCGGGGATGGCGCGAAACGTCCAGGCTTCGTAGGCCCGCTCGAGGAGCGGCGTATCGACCGCCGAAAATTCGAGGCACAGAAACCGCCCGCCCGGCTTCAGCACCCTATACGCCTCCATCAGCGCCACCGGGATGCGCGGCACGTTGCGAATGCCGAAGGCGATCGTGCATGCGTCGAAGGTTTCATCGGCGAACGGCAGTTCCTCGGCGTTGGCCTCGACGAACTCGATATTTTCCCCAACACCCTTCGATGCGGCGCGTTCGCGGCCGACGGCCATCATCGAGGCGTTGATGTCGAGCACCGTCGCCCGGGCGTTTCCCTGCGAGGCCTCGATGATGCGCAACGCGATGTCGCCGGTCCCTCCGGCCACGTCGAGCACCCGGTAGCCCGGCCGTCTCGGCGGGTTGAGCGCTGTGACCAGCGCGTCCTTCCACAGCCGGTGCAAGCCGCCCGACATCAGATCGTTCATCAGGTCGTAGCGGCCGGCCACCTTGTGGAACACCGCGTCGACCAGCGGCTGCTTCTCGCCGGCGGCGACATTCTGGAATCCATAGGAGGTTTCCATGTCCGCAGCCTGTGTGGACCGCCGTTCCGACATTCTCATGCACCATCCGAAAACGGGCGGACCATAGCCGATCGGGATACCTCACGCTATGGTCGAAAGCGCACTGTTCCGCCGCGTCGGGCAGCGGCGCTCAGCATCACGGAATCGGCCGCATGCCTTTGAAAGCGGAACTCCACTGCCATATCGAGGGGGCCGCACCGCCTGACCTTGTGGTCCGGCAGGCGGCGAAATACGGAGCCGACGTCTCGCCCTTCATCCGTGACGGCGCCTTCGTCTGGCACGACTTCGCCAGCTTTCTCGCAGCCTACGATTCGTCGGCGGACCTGTTTCGCGACGAGGACGATTTTGCCAGGCTGTCGGAGCACTATCTGACCAGCCTGGCGCGCGACGGGGCCATCTATTCCGAGTTCTTCATCTCGCCCGATCACGCGGAGCGTTCCGGCCTGTCACCCATGGTCTACACCGACGCGCTCGGCGAAGGCATGGCGCGGGCCAAGGCCAAGACCGGCATCGAGAGCCGCATGATCGTCATCGGCGTCAGGCACTTCGGGATCGAGGCGGTCGAGAAGGCGGCGCGGTTCGCCGCACGTCGCTCGCATTCCCTGGTGAGCGGCTTCGGCATGGCGGGCGACGAGCTTTTCGGCGAATTCGAAGATTATGTGCGCGCCTTCGAGATCGCCCGCGAAGCGGGGCTCGGCATCACCGTTCACGCCGGCGAGCT
>JAJFMR010000527.1 GCA_020696915.1 Rhizobiaceae bacterium
GGAACGACTTGGGCAGCGGCGCAACGGCCAGATCGGCCATGATGGCGGAACGCTGGCCGGCAGTGTGCGCGCTCATATACGCGACGCGGAAATTGCGCCCTTCGCGGCCGAGCGCCTCGAGCGCCGCAGCCCGCCAGGCGCACCCTTCCTCCCACAGCGAAACAGGCAATGGCTCACGCAGGTGCGCACAGCCGCCCTGTGCGCCGGCCCAGACGATCGGTTCGGTGAGCATCACCTCGCCGCCAGCCAGGCTGCCATTCCTGGAGGAGGCCGTCACCAGCGTGATGTCGAGCGTGCGGTCCTCCAGGCGGCGGCGCAGATTGCCGCTCTGGTCGATGACCACGCAGCACGCGCTCGCCATAGTCGTCGGGAGAGCCGAGCCTGACGACGCCGGAAATGTCCGGGACGATGAATTTCGAAACCGCCTCGCGATTGATCGCCAGGAGGCGGCGGGCATAGCCGAGCAGTATCTCGCCATCGGTCGTCATCGTCACCGAGCGCGCATCCCGGGACAGCACCGAGCAGCCGAGGATGTCCTCGAGCTTCTTGATCTGCATCGATACGGCCGACGGGGTGCGGAATACCGCATTGGCGGCCGAGGTGAAGCTGCCGGTCTCGGCGATCGCCACGAAGGTGCGCAGGACATCGAGATCGAGAAGCGGCAACGGGTGGTTGAGTGGAGCGTTCATCTGACCTCTTCAAATTAACTGACTCAAACCATCATTTCATTTCGATTGATTGAACATCATTTCGGGAAGATAGTCAACATGCCTCGAAGCGGGACGCCCGGCGGTAACCCCGCTGAAACAGACCGGCCTTCGAGGCAAAGCAGTCCCGAAACCCGCGACCCCTAGTGATCGCGCATCACCGGAACAAGTCCGGTCTCAACGGAAGGAAGCAGACATGTCGATCCTGTCATCTATCGGACGCATCGCGGCGGAGTTCAGCGCCGCCCGCGCCCGCCATCAGACCGAACGTACGATTCGCTCCCTGCCGGCGGAAATCCAGAAGGATATCGGCTGGCCCGACGCCCTGGAGACCCGCAACGGCGACCGCCATGGCGCCGGATCCTGGGCGGGGTCCAGGTAATCGTGAAACACCGTCCCAGCGGCCTGCCGCGTGTCCCCACCCACACGGCAGGCCAGCGTTTCTCCTGGCGGTCAGCCCTGCAATCAGCGCATGGCCCATATGCGACACCCGCATTGCTTGTCAGCCTCGCTCCTAATAACAAGTAATAAAAGCCGTTTCGTCCTTCGGGCAGCTGCCGCCCGTGTCGCATTCCTGCTCCGACGCTTCGTTTTTGACGCTTAGATTCGGGCCGGCCGCTCCTATATGAGCGTTGTCACCGAGATGCCCCACTCCATTTTCGCGAAGGCACCCCGTGTTACCCTCTGTGCATGGAGACGTGTCGTGAAATTCTTCTCTCGTCTGTTTGGCCGCCGGCAGATCAACCTGACGACTGCCCTGGAGCGCCAACGCTTTTCCCGAACCATGCCTGGCCAGACCGGCGCGATCGCCTCGTCGCGGCTCGGCCTCGTCGTGATGTAGTCTGCGAAGCTTTCGTCTTCTTCTATCGGAACGCCGTCCGTCGCGGGCGGCGTTTTTGACTGCAGTCCCGCTCGAGGGCTGTGCAGGCGCTGCGACCCCTCGGTCGCAGGTTTTCGATTGCCGACAGGCTGTTTGACAAAGCGGGCTTTTTCTGATTACGCTTTTCTGATCGCGACTCGGCTACGAGGCTTATCGCTGGCGCCTGGCCAGCGCCGACGGCAAGGCGGTCCCGGCCTCGAACGGCGTGCTGTGCGGCGTCGATACCTCGCTCGACGAGGAACGGCGCAAGATGGCGGGCCCCGACCGCCCGTCGATGGTCATCGTCTGCAGCGGCATCAACGTCGAGCGGTACCAGAGCAGGTCGACCTTCGCCTGGCTACGGGAGGAGTACAATCGCGGCGTCGCCGTCGGCGGCCTGTGCACGGGCGCGCACGTGCTGGCGGCGGCCGGGCTCCTCTCCAACAAGCGCTGTGCCATCCATTGGGAGAATCTGCCGGGATTTGCCGAGGCCTTTCCGAAGGCCAATGTCTTCGCCGATCTCTACGAGGTGGACCACAACGTCTACACCTGCGCGGGCGGCACCGCGGCGCTCGACATGATGCTGAAGCTGATCGGCGACGATTTCGACGACAATCTGGTCAACCGCGTCTGCGAGCAGGTGCTGACCGATCGCGTCCGCAGTCCGACCGACCGGCAGCGGCTGCCGCTGCGGGCCCGCCTCGGCGTTCAGAACACGAAGGTGCTGTCGATCATCGAGCTGATGGAAGCGAACCTGTCGGAGCCGTTGTCGCTGATCGAGGTGGCCGATCTGGTCGGCCTGTCGCGGCGGCAGATCGAGCGTCTCTTCCGGGCCGAGATGGGCCGTTCGCCGGCCCGCTACTATCTGGAGATCCGGCTCGATCGCGCCCGCCACCTGCTCATCCAGTCGATGATGCCGGTCGTCGAGGTCGCCGTTGCCTGCGGCTTCGTTTCGGCGTCGCACTTTTCGAAGTGCTACCGCGAACTCTATGCGCGTTCGCCGCAACAGGAGCGCCTCGACCGCAAGCAACTGCTGGCGGCCTGATCGGGGAAGCGCGCGTCGCTGCTTTAGTTTCTTACAGTCGCCTCGGAGGTGATCCAACAGCGATTTCACTTTTCGGTCCGATGCATCGGGAAGGCACAAACATGCGGGTTTCCGTTACCGACGCCAAAGACCGGTTGACGGAACTCGTGCGCCGGGCGGAAGCGGGCGACGAGGTCGTGCTGACGCGCGACGGGCAAGCGGCCGTCCGTCTGGTTGCGATCAAGCAGGCGCCAGGCTCCGTGGCGCGCCGCGCGCTCCTCGATGCCGCTCGCGCCTCCGGCGCCGCGAAGGCTACGGCCGGTCCGGGAGCTGCCCGAAGCCAGGACTTTCTTTATGACGACGACGGACTGCCGAAGTGATGGCGGTCGGCGGCACTGATGGCGATCGTGCTGAACGAGCCGCCGGCGGAAGCCTGCTCCGCGGCGATCGAATGAACTATCTGCTGTCGAACATCCAGCTGCGGTTGCGCCAGATCTTCTCGCCGATCAGGCAGTCGTAGGACGGGGCAGCCTGCGCCGGAACGACAGGCGGCCGCTCCGCAGCTTCGGCCCGCCACGCGCCCGACAGCGGCCCGGCGAGCTCCAGGACGAGCTTGCGCCTGACCGCCTCGGGAAACTGGGACCAGTCGTTGACCGGGATCATGAAGGCGCCGGGGCCGCCGATCACGCAGTCGGAATAGTATCTGTCGAGGTCCTTGACGTCATAGGCGCTGGTGTAGCCGCCATTGGTCATCAGGGGCAGGCCGTTGATGGTGATGCCCTGCCCGACGAGTTCGTCGCGGATGAGGTCGACGGGAGGTCCCTGGTTGTTGGGGCCGTCCCCGGAAATGTCGATGACGCGTTTCATGCCCTGGAACGGGCTTTCCGCGAAGAGGTCGCCGCCGAAGCCGAGCGCCGCTGAAACCGAGGTGCGGCGCGCGCTGTTCGGCGGCTTCGCCGTGAGCAGCCCGGCCACCCGTTCGGCATCCTCGCGGCTGGCGAGGATCGTCCATGGCACGACGACGTGTTGCGAGGTCGAGCCGGCCCATTCGAAATAGGCGACCGCTATCTTGCCGTGAAAGCCCTCGGCGATCGCCTGCAGCACGCGGTCGTGGGTAAGCGCCGCGGCATAGCCGTCCCGCTGGATCTCGAGTTCGGTCGGCGACATGGAAAGCGACACGTCGACGGCCAGCACCAGCTCGACGTCCACCGCCTCGGCGGCGAGGCCAGGCGAGCCCATGGACAGGCTAAGCGAGAGAACCGCGCCTCCCATCAGAACCCGCCAGCCGCACCGTGCATCGGACATGGCGCAAAACTACGCTAAAAATCCCCGATGAGAAGCAAGCGCCGGCCGGAAACGCTTGCCGCGTGCTTCACATTTCTGCGACCGGGG
>JAJFMR010000105.1 GCA_020696915.1 Rhizobiaceae bacterium
TGCGCGACGCTCGCCGGCCTGCTTTCGGCCTGCCAGGACAAGGGCGTCACACCGCTTTACGGCGTCAGCGGAGAGCTGACGGTCATTGCGGCGGTCATCATCGGCGGCGCCTCGATCCTCGGCGGCCGCGGCCGCGTCGCCGGGTCGTGTCTTGGCGCCACGCTGGTCGTGCTGCTCGACAAGGTGCTGCGCGAGGGCTGGCCGATCACCCGCATCATCAAGCTGGGCGACGAGGAGGTCTCGGTCAACGCGGTCTACTCGCTGCCGGTCGGGGCGGTGCCGGTCTTTCTCGGGCTGCTTCTGGTGATCGCCGTCCTGATCGAACCCTGGCTGATACGCCGCCAGGTGGCGGCGCGCCTTTGGGCGTGGCTGCGCGGCAAGCCGCCGCCGCTCGCCTACGACATCGGCGGCATCGCGCTCGAGGGCGTGCAGACCAAGGGCGCGATGGCCACCGACCAGGAGCTGTCGGCAACCGGCTTCGGAAAATTCCTCGCCCGGCGGGATGCGCTTGCCATCATCCTCACGGTGCTGCTGTGGCTCACCGGCTTCGTGCTGCGGCCGGATTACTGGTGGAACCTGTCGAACACCTTTGCGATCCTGCTCAACTACACCGAGCTGGCATTGATCACGGTGGGCCTGACCTACGTCATGGCGGCAGGCGACATCGACCTCTCGGTCGGCGCGGTGCTGGCGCTCGCGGGAAGCACGGCGGCCTATTTCCTGAAGGTCCTGGGAGCCGACCCCGTGACCGCGGTCACCATGGGGCTGCTCGCGGGAATGAGCGCAGGTCTGGTCAACGCCGCCGTCACGATCGGCTTCAAGCTGCCCGCCTTCATCGTCACGCTCGGCATGTACTACATCGCGCGCGGCCTTGCCGCGTGGTTCGTGGCCGGCCAGCAGCTCACCGGCTGGCCGGAAGGCTACAATTTGCTTGGCCGCAAGGTGAACGACATACTGCTTTATTTCCGCATCCCGCTTCCCGAGGGCATTCTGCGTACCGTCGCCGAGGTGGTCAGCATCCAGACCGTCTGGATGGCCCTCGTCGCGCTGGCAGCCGGGGTGGCGCTCGCCTGGCTGCCGTTCGGGCAGCGTGTCTATGCCACGGGCGGCAACATCCGCGCCGCTTCCTATGCCGGCATAAACACCAACCGGGTGCGCTTCATGTCGCTCATGTTGGCTGCGCTGTGCGCGACAATGGCGGGACTGATCAACGTCGCCTATTTCCGCAGCTTCAACCCGGTGGCAGGGCAGTTCCGCGAGCTCGACGCGATCGCCTCGGTGATCATCGGCGGCGGCTCGATCTTCGGCGGCTACGGCACCATGATCGGCTCGTTAGCCGGCGCGGCGGTGATCACCCTCGTCCGGGCGCTGCTGCAGCTAAACGTCCAGGGCTTCAGCATGCCGCAGCACTGGATCAACGTTTTCATCGGGGTCATACTGATCGCCGCCGTCCTGATCGACATCTGGGTGCGCCAGGCCAATCTTGCCGGCCGCCTGAGGATTCGCCTGCGACGTCGGGCGCAGGCATCGGAAGCCGCCCATGCATGAGACGACGAAAATGCGGCCGATCGTGGAGATGCGCGGCATAGAGAAGTCCTTCGGCGCCGTTCAGGCGCTTCGCAAGGTCGACCTCGTTCTCTATCCGGGCGAAATCCTCGGCCTTGTCGGCGACAACTCGGCCGGCAAGTCGACGCTGATGAAGATTCTGACCGGCGCCTATCATCGTGATGCCGGCGAGATCCTCGTCGCGGGGGAGCCCGTACACTTCAAGAGCCCCCATGAGAGCCGAAACGTCGGCATCGAGATGATCTACCAGGACTTCGCGCTGTGCGGAAACATGGATGTCGGCCAGAACATCTTTCTGGGCCGCTGGCCGCGCAAACGCATCTTCATCGACCAGCGCAAGATGTACGCGGAAGCCGACAGCGTGCTGAAGCGGCTCAAGGTCGACGTCAATTCCGTCTACCAGAAAGTCGAAAGCCTGTCGGGGGGCCGCCAGCAATCGGTGGCGATCGCGCGGGCGATCTCGTTCGAGCCACGCGTCGTCATTCTCGACGAACCGACGGCAAACCTCTCGGTGATGGCGACCGACCAGCTGCTCAAGACCATGCTGGAACTGAAGAAGCAGGGTGTCGCCCAGATCATCATCTCGCACCGGCTCGTCGACATCTTCGGGGTGGGTGATCGCGTCATGGTGCTGAAGCGCGGCGAGAACGTCGGCGATCGCTACGTCGGGACGACGAACGAGCACGAGGTTCTCGAGATCATCGTGTCCGGCTCGCGCGAGCACGCGCTCACGGCCGACCAGGCCGTGAAAACGGGATCGGCGGCAAGCGCAAATCCGGTTCAATGAGGGAGGGTGGGCGGCTCGCAGACCACGGTGGCGGGACGCCGCCGCTCCGGTCTGGATCAGGCTGATGCCGGCCGGAAGCTGAGCGCCAGCCCATTCAGGCAGTGGCGCTTGCCGGTCGGCGGCGGGCCGTCGTCGAAAATATGGCCGAAATGGCCGCCGCAGCGGCGGCAGTGGACTTCGACCCGTTCCATGAACAGGGACCGGTCCACCCGCGTGCCGATGGCGCCCGGCAGCGCCTCCCAGAAACTCGGCCAGCCGGTGCCGGAGTCGAATTTCGTCTCCGACGAATAGGCCGCGAGATCGCAGCCGACGCAGTGAAAGCTGCCCTTCCGGTGTTCCTTCAGAAGCGGGCTGGTGCCTGGACGCTCGGTGGCCTCCTTGCGGAGCACCGAAAATTGCGCCTCGTTCAGGATCGCCCGCCACTCCGCCTCGGTCCTGACGACATCGAAGCTCTCCGCAAGGGCCGGCCCGGCGACGGGTGCCATGCCTGCCGCCAGAGCAGCGGCCGCGGAACCCATTGCTAGGAACGATCTACGTCTCATGGCGGTCCTCCTGCAGCGGACGGACTGGAAAGTCGAATCGCTTTCCGGGACCTGCGCTGCACCCCGATCGTAGGGCCTCCGGGCAACCTTCGCCAATCAACTGCTGTTGAAGCCCCACGCCGCCGCATGGAGCGACGGCGTAGGGCAAGCGCGGGAGACCCCCCGGACTCCCGCCGCTCCCGCAGACGGGAATCAGAGGCTGCACGGGAACGGCGCGCGTCCGCTGTGATTTTTATCACAATGGATCCGGCTGCGGCTTTTCGAGCCCGCTGCCCTTACATCTTCGGCAGAAGCACCTTGTCGATGACGTGGATGACGCCGTTCGACTGCTCGACGTTGGCGATGGTGACGTTTGCAACCGTGCCGTTCTCGTCGGTCAGCGTGACCTTGCCGCCATCTGCCTTGGCCGTCCAGACGCAGCCGCCGGCGGTGCTGACCTCGTGCTTTCCGCCGTCGTCGGCCACCATCTTCTGGATGTCGGCGGCCATCGCCTTGGCGGCGACGACGTGGCAGGTCAGGATCTTTGCAAGCTTATCCTTGTTCTCGGGCTTCAGCAGTGTCTCGACCGTTCCCGCCGGCAATGCGTCGAATGCCGCATTGACCGGGGCGAACACCGTGAAGGGCCCCGAGCCCTGCAGGGTTTCGACCAGCCCGGCCGCCTTGACGGCGGCGACGAGCGTGGTGTGGTCCTTCGAGTTCACGGCGTTCTCGACGATATTCTTCTCGGCATACATGGGCGCGCCGCCGACCATCGGATTTTCCGCATGGGCAACGGAGCCGAGAAGGGCAAAGCCAGCTGTCAGAAAAGTGGAAGCAGGAATACGCATTATGTTCTCCTTTAGTTCGTCCCCGGCGGGGATGCAAAGGAGACACGGGCGGTTTCCCAGAATAGTTTCCCGCGACCTCCGAATATTTCTGAAAAGTGTTAGACAGTATCGGAGGCGAATATTCAGATACGCATCTCAATTCAGAAAGTTTCGTCGGATACGCAAGAAAATTCAAATGCCCTGCAAATCGCCAGCGGCGACGACCGGTCCCGTGGGCTGGCCGCTCGGCGACCCCCCCGCGGGTTCGACCGAGACGGCAAGGACGTCGCCGCTGTCGAGCTTTGCCTTCGCCGCCGGAGCGACCGGCAGCCGCACTGCCGTTCCGGACGGGATGACGCCCATCGACACCGGTGCATTGCTTCCCTCGATCATCCACAGCTCGAAATCGCTGCCGGGGGCACGTTCGCCCGACACGTGACGAAGGGCGACCTCATCGCTTGCGGCATCGTAGACAGCCAGATACCGGACTTCGCTCCCCGAAGCCGCAAGCGAGGCGACGAGTTGCGAACGTTGCGCCGGCACGGGACGCTCGGGCCAGGGAAGGGCGACCATCAGCGCCAGCGCAGCGAGCGCGGCGCCCGCCAGTCCACGCCACAGAGCGAGGCTCTGCCAGATGCCGGACGCTGCAGCGACAGGCGCCGGTCCTGGTCCTGCCTGGAAGAGCCGCCGGTCGATCGCCGCCTTGGCCCATTCCGGCGGCTCGACGAGCTGCCAGGACTCGGCCAGGGGTGCCAGATGCGCCTCCCACCGCTCAGCCAGGCGCGCGAACGAAGCATCCCGCTCCAGCCTGGCTGCGGCTGCCCGCCGCTCCTCCGCCGGAAGAACGCCGAGGACGTATTCGGCGGCGAGGAGGTCGTCGCCGTCGGCTGCCGGTCCGCTGTCGTCCAGATTGCTCATCTCTCCAGGCAGTCCCTGAGTTTCAGAAGGCTGCGTCGCAGCCAGGTTCGCATCGTGTTCATAGGCACCTGGTGGCGGGCCGCCAGCTCGGCATAGGACATGCCCTCGAGATAGGCGCCCCGGACGGCGGCGGCCCGATCTTTCTCCAGCTCGTCGAGGCACTGGCTGATGCGTCCGCTTTCGCCGCTCGCCATGACTCGCGCCTCAGGTCCCGGCGCAGGGTCGGGGACGTCGATCGCCGCATCGAGGCCGGCCGCGGGCCGGCGCCGCGTGCGCAACCGATCGATCGACTGGTTGCGCGCTATCGCGACGAGCCAGGAGATCGGACTAAGTTCGGACACCACGAACCGGTCGGCCTTCGTCCAGATCTTGACGAAGACCTCCTGCAGCGCCTCTTCGGCCTCGCCCCGGTCATTCAAGACACGCAGGCAGACGCCGAATAGTTTCGCGCTGGTGTGGCGGTAGAGCAGGTCGAAGGCTTGCCGGTCCCGCATCGAGGTCCTGACGATCAGCCTGGTTATGTCGGGTGGAGCCATCGGCGCCAAGTTACGGATCCGAGGGGGATTTGCCTAGTGTTCGCAGGTAAGCGGCCGGCGGGGCAGCCCAGTCCATGGCAGCTCGATTTGCAAGCACTTCCCGGTTGCGAGACGCAGCATGCATGGCGAATGTCGGTCGCGCACGCGACACGTACCGTCTCTGGCAGCGGGCGCGTGCACGCCTCCACAGGATTTGCCGCAACCGTGCCGCGGCGGGTCCGAAAAGCGATTCCACTTCCGTGCCCGATGCTCTAAATGCCGTTCCTCACCACGAGAGAGGCTTGAACCCGATGACGACGGACATCGCCGCCACCGCCGCAATGCAGGCCGCGCTGCTTTCCAGGGCGCTGCCATACATGCAGCGCTACGAGAACAAGACGGTGGTCGTGAAATATGGCGGCCACGCAATGGGCGACATTGCGCTCGGCAAGGCGTTCGCGCGCGACATCGCGCTCCTCAAGCAATCCGGCGTCAACCCGATCGTCGTGCACGGCGGCGGGCCCCAGATCGGCGCCATGCTGTCCAGAATGGGCATCGAATCGAAGTTCGAAGGCGGCCTCAGGGTGACCGACCGCATGACGATCGAGATCGTCGAAATGGTACTGGCGGGATCGATCAACAAGGAGATCGTCGCGCTCATCAATGCCGAGGGCGAGTGGGCGATCGGACTGTGCGGCAAGGACGGCAACATGGTGTTCGCCGAAAAGGCGAAGAAGACGGCCATCGACCCGGATTCGAACATCGAGCGCGTACTCGATCTCGGCTTCGTCGGGGAGCCGGTCGAGGTCGACCGCACGCTGCTCGATCTGCTCGCCCGGTCAGAGATGATTCCGGTGTTGGCGCCGGTTGCGCCGGGCCGCGACGGCCATACCTACAACATCAATGCCGACACGTTCGCCGGCGCCATCGCCGGGGCGCTCGGCGCCTCGCGGCTTCTGTTCCTGACCGACGTGCCCGGCGTGCTCGACCGCGACAAAAAACTCATTGATGAACTCACCGTCGCCGAGGCGAGGGCAATGATCGCCGACGGCACCATATCGGGGGGGATGATTCCCAAGGTGGAGACCTGCATCGAGGCGATCGAGCGCGGAGTCGAGGGTGTCGTCATCCTGAACGGCAAGACGCCGCACGCCGTGCTCCTCGAGCTGTTCACGGAGCATGGCGCCGGAACGCTCATCGTCCCGTAGAGTCCGTCCGGTCCGGTCAGCGGCGCAGGTGTCCGAGCGGCACGTGGCCAGGCCCCTTGATGTTCTGGAGGACGAGTTGCGTGTGCACGTCGCGCACCCCGGGAAAGCGCATCAGCCGATGCATGACGAAGGCGTTGAGATCGTCGACCGTCGGCACCATGACATGCAGCAGGAAGTCGTAGTCCCCAGTCATCGTCCAGCAGGCCGACACCTCGTCCATGCGCTCGACCGCGGCAATGAATTTTTCCGGCGATTCGTCGCTGTGGCTGACCAGACGGACCTGGATGAACACCTCGACCATGAGCCCGACGGCGCGGCGGCTTATGCGGGCCGAGAAGCCCTTGATCACCCCGGTTTCCTGAAGGGCGTCGAAGCGCCGCGCCGACGGGGTCGCCGACAGGCCGATCTCGGCGGCCAGTTCCGAGACCGGCTTCCTGCCCTGGCGCTGCAGGACTTCCAGCATCCTGATCTCGAAGACGTCGAATTGAGGCATTTCGTGGAGCCAAGGGCGCTTTCGGAGTGAACTCTACTACAGAGCGCCCGATTCCGACAGGATTTAGGTCGGATCCGCTCCGCCTGCAGCCCTAGTTTTACGGCAACCCAGTCGAGCCAAGCGGAGCATGACCATGCAGATCAGCGTCGAGGACTATGCGCGCCAATGTGCACAACAGGGGCTGCGCGGCGACTACTCGAAATGCCGCACCGACTTCACCGTGGCGCAGGGCTACGACCATACCGAGCAAGACCAGGACGTGTGGCGGACGCTGTCCGATCGCCAGACGAGGCTGACGAACAGGCTCGCGCACCGCTCCTATCTCGACGGCATAAGGGCGCTCGGCCTGGTCGACCGCGTTCCCGATCTCGGCGAGGTGAGCGGCCGCCTCCGCAAGCTGACGGGCTGGGAACTGGTGGCGGTGCCCGGCCTCATTCCCAACACGCCGTTCTTCGACCACCTTGCCAACCGCCGCTTCCCGGTCACCAACTGGCTGCGCACCAGGGAGGAGCTCGACTACATTGTCGAGCCCGACATGTTCCACGACTTCTTCGGCCATGTGCCGGCGCTGACCCAGCCGGCCTTCGCGGATTTCATGCAGATGTATGGCACGAAGGCGGAGGACCTGATCGACCTCGGCGGCGAAGAGATGATCGGCAGGCTCTACTGGTACACGGCAGAGTTCGCGCTCATCGAGGAGCCGGGACAGACACTCAAGGCGTTCGGCGCCGGGCTGATGTCGTCCTTCTCGGAGCTGCAGTTCGCCGTCGAGAGCCCGGAAGCGCACCGCGTGCCGTTCGACATCGAGACCGTCATGCGGACCGGATACGAGATCGACAAGTTCCAGCGCGCCTATTTCGTGCTGCCCTCCTTCGAGGCGCTGCGCGACGGTTTCGAAACGGCCGACCTCGCCGGAATCATCAGACGCTGGAAGGACCGGCCGCCGCTCGATCCGGGCCGGCTGTCAGCCGCGGCCTGAGGCCAGGCGATCCGCCTCGGCAGCAGCCGGCCCGAGGCTGTGCGGTGGCGCGCGATTGTGCTCCGCCAACGGCGCCGCTCCTCCCCTCATCGGCCGAGATTCGCTCGGCCACCTTTGTATGGGGCTTTCCCGTCAGCGAAGCGGGTGAAGCGTTTCAGCCGACCGCGAGCAGCACGAGGATGCCGCCCACGATCAGCAGGCAGCCGAGGACCTCGAGCCTGCTGATGCGTTCCTTGAAGAAGTAGGCCGAGGCGGCGAAGGTGAAGATCATCTCGATCTGGGCCAGCGACTTGACCACCGCCGCCTGCTCGAGCGTCATGGCGGCGAACCAGCCGAACGAGGCCGAGGCGCCGGCCAGCCCGGTGAACAGCGACACCTTCCATGCCTTGGCGATTCGGGCAATTTCTGCACGCTCCCTCGCCACCATCCACAACAGCATGATGAGCGTCTGCATGGTGATGACGAAGGCCAGCGTGACGGCGGCCTGCATCATGAAATTCGGCCCGCCGAGCGCCAGCGAGGCGGCCCGGTAGGCGACCGCGGCGACGCCGAAAGCGGTCCCCGAAGCGAGGCCGATCAGTGCGTTGCGGCTGAGCGTCGAGACGATCAGGTTGCGCAGGCTGAGTTCCGTGTGCGCAACCGAGATCAGCATGACGCCAACGACGCTGATGCAAATCGCCACGAGAGCCCCCGGACTTGCGCGCTCGCCGAGGAACATCAGGCCGAACAGCGCCGCCTGGGCCAGATGGATGAGGAGGAAGGTGGCGAGTATCTGCGCCAGTCCGCCGAGCATCGACCAGCCGAAAAAAGCGGCGTTGGGCAGCGGCAGCGGATAGAGGGCCAGGAACCGCAGGCCAACGACGAAGAGCAGCGCAAAGGGAAGGCCGAAGCCGAAACGCACGAAGGTCGCGCCGGTCGTGCCCATCACGCCCTTGAGGTGCTTTTGCGCCGCAGAACGCAGATTCTGCACGAAGGCGGCGGCGATGGTGATCGGAATCCAGGTTTCCATGGCGAGCGTCCGGGGCGGACGTTGCCCGCAC
>JAJFMR010000106.1 GCA_020696915.1 Rhizobiaceae bacterium
CCGGGAGTGTCGCTGCTCGACTTTGCGAAATGGGACGGCGACAGGCCGCACGGGAAGGCAAGCGCGGAATCCAGCGGCGAAGCCGAACCCTCGCCGGGAGCGGAGGCGCCCGGTGACGCCCCATCGCGCCACTCCGGGCCGGGCGCCGAACCGTTTCCGCGGCTGCGGACGCCGGAACCGCGCCGGTTCCCTGCGGAACCCGGCGGCGCCGCCGAAGCTCTCCCGCAAGGGAAGACGCCTGCTGACGACCCGGCGCGCACTCAAGGACAGGACAAAGACCCCGTGTCACGGCTGCGGGCGCCGGAAGCACGCCGGATCCCTGCGGAGGGGGAGGCGACCGCCCCGCCGGAGACGGCCGGTTTCGATCCGGTTCACAAAAGCCAGGCGGCCGCCGCGCCGGAGACGGCCACGACAGAGCATCGCGACGACCCTTCGGCTGAAATCATGACCGCCGCGCGGCCTGTGGACGCAGCGGCAGCGAGCGGAGGACGGCCGCAGGCTGAAGATGCCGATGTGCCGGCCGCTGCAGCCCCATTGGAAGGCACCGGAGACCGACCGGCAAGCTTGCCTGCCGCCGGCGTCGGCGCGAAATTGCCGGAGCCGGAAAGCTATGCACCGGCGACGTCGAGACCCGCCACGCCACCGCAGGAGCGGCGCGGCAACGACATCTCGGTCCTGGAGAAGCTGCCGGTTCCCGTGCTCGTCCATTCGGGCGACGCGCTTCATTACGCCAATGCCGAGTTCCTGATGCTGACCGGCTATGGATCGGTCGCCGAACTCGCCGAGGCAGGCGGCATCGGTGCGCTTTTCGTCGACCCCTTCGACGGCGAGAATCAGCCGGAGTTGCGCGACCGTCAGCTTCTTTTGCGAAAACGGCAGGGCGAGGAATTCCCCGTCAAGGCTTTCCTGCAGTCGGTTCCCTGGAACGGCGGCAAGGCGCTGCTGCTAGTGCTCGAACGATCACTGGCTGGGTCCGGGCCAGGCCCGTCACCGCTGGTCGAGGAACTGGAAGCGCACGTCGCGGAGATGCGCACGATCATAGATACGGCGACCGACGGCGTGGTGCTGATCGCGCTCGACGGAACCATACGGTCCATCAGCCGGCCCGCCGAGGCGCTGTTCGGATTTGACAGCGACGAAGTTGCCGGAAAGCCGTTCGCCTCGCTGTTTGCCATAGAAAGTCAGCGGGCGGCCCGCGACTATCTCGCCGGCCTGTCGGACCACGGCGTCGCCAGCGTGCTCAACGACGGCCGGGAAGTCATCGGCCGCGAGGCGGAGGGGCGCTTCATCCCGCTGTTCATGACCATCGGCAGGCTGCCCGCCGGCAGCGGCTACTGTGCGGTGGTCCGTGACATCACGCAGTGGAAGCGGGCCGAGGAAGATCTGACAAAGGCCCGCGCGACCGCCGAGCGGGCGTCGGCGCACAAGACCGAATTCCTGGCGCGCATCAGCCACGAGATCCGCACTCCGCTCAATGCCATCATCGGCTTCTCCGAGCTGATGATGGACGAAAAGTTCGGCCCCGTCGCCAATGACCGCTACCGCGATTATCTGCGGGACATCAACCGGTCCGGCAATCACGTGCTGGACCTCGTCAACGACCTCCTCGACATATCCAAGATCGAGGCCGGCCAGCAGGACATGGCCTATGAAGCGGTGTCGCTCAACGAGACGCTCGCCGAAACCGTCGCCATGATGCAGCCGCAGGCCAATCGCGAGCGGGTCATCATCCGGTCCAGCCTTGCCTCCCGGCTGCCGGACGTCGTGGCGGATCTGCGCAGCGTGCGGCAGATCGCGCTGAACCTCCTTTCGAACGCCGTCCGCTACACGCAGGCAGGCGGACAGGTTATCGTCTCGACATCCTACGAGCCGGCCGGTGAGGTCGTCATGCGGGTGCGCGACACCGGCATCGGCATGACGCAGGCCGAGATCGAGCAGGCGCTCAAACCCTTCAAGCAGATCACGTCACTGAAGCGGGCACGCGGCGACGGCACCGGGCTCGGCCTGCCGCTGACCAAGGCCATGGTCGAGGCGAACCGCGCGAAATTCTCGATCCATTCGACGCCGGGCGAAGGCACGCTGGTCGAAGTCAGCTTTCCCTCGACCCGCGTGCTTGCACAGTAGAAGCAGCGTTTCCGCGTCCGACCGACGCTTCGCGCCAGCGCGGCAAGCAGATGCCCTGCGTTCTTTAGAATGGTTCCAAGCTACTGATTTTGTTGAGCGGAAATCTTGACAGTGCTGGTCAGATTTACCTAGAAGGGCGCGTTCCATGAGAACCAGCAACCCTTTCCAGGGGCCTTGAACCCGATGGCCAGGAGAAACAGATGACATCGACATATGTGAGACTCGCGGCAGGCGCGGCATTCGCCATGGCTGCAGGACAGGCAGGCAGCGCGCTCGCCGAAGGCACGGTCAACGTCTACACCTACCGGCAGCCGGAACTCATACAGCCGGTGCTCGACGCCTTCACCGCCGAAACCGGCATCGACACGGAAGTTCTGTTTCTCGACAAGGGTCTCGAGGCGTCGAAGGAGCGGGTCGACCAGACGTCGATCACCTATGCCGAGCTCGCCGATCCGAAGTGGAAGGGCAAAATCTGCATGCGCTCCGGCCATCACGACTACAATCTGGCGCTGTTCGGGGCGGCGATCGCCCATTGGGGCGAGGAAAAGACCGAGGCGTGGCTGACCGGGCTGAAGAACAACCTCGCCCGGAAGCCGGACAGCGGCGACAGGCAGCAGGCCGGCGCCATTGCCGCCGGCGAATGCGACATCGCGATCGGCAACACCTACTATGTCGGGCTGATGCGCACCAACGAAAAGGAACCCGAGCAGAAGGAGTGGGGCAATGCCATCAACGTGCTTTTCCCGACCTTCGACAACGGCCTCACGCATGTCAACATCTCGGGCGCGGCCCTCGCGAAGCACGCGCCGAACCGCGACAACGGCGTCCGGCTGATCGAGTTCCTCTCCAGCCACGAAGCGCAGCAGATCTACGCCGAGAAGAACTTCGAGTATCCGGTCGAGCCGGGGCTCGAGCCTTCGGAGATGGTGAAGTCGTTCGGCACGCTCAATGCCGACACCCTGCCGCTCGCCGAAATCGGCAAGAACCGCAAGGCAGCCTCGGAGATGGTCGACCGTGTTGGCCTCGACGACGGCCCAAGCAGCTGATCCGGCCTGCTTGACCACCAGACAGACGCCGCCGGGCAGAGCGTCCCGGCGGCCGTCCGGCCGGGACACCCTGCCCCGTTTCGCTCCTCCTGAAACGGCCTGACCATGCACGCAGCCGGCGCCGCTGTCAGGGGCTTGCAGGCTGCGCCGCGCGGCAATGCCGTGCGCCGCCCCCGCTACCCCTGGCTTCGCGCCGCGGCCGTCCTCGTCAGCCTTGCCGTCGCGCTGCCTATCCTGTCGCTCGCCTGGGTGGCACTTTCAGGCAGCGGCGCGCAATGGCCGCATCTCGTCGACAACGTCCTTCCCGGCGCCACCCGCACGACGCTTCTCCTGCTGGCACTGGTCGCGGCGCTGACCTCGGTCGCCGGCGTCGCCTCGGCATGGATGGTCGTCGCCTACGAGTTCCCGCTGCGCCGGACGCTGTCCTGGGCGCTGGTGCTGCCGCTGGCCGTTCCTTCCTATCTGGCAGCCTACGCGTTCGGGGAGTTCCTTCATTATTCGGGGCCGGTGCAGGAGGCAGTCCGGGCGCTGCTCGGCGCCGAGACCATCCGCGACTACTGGTTCCCCGACGTCCGGTCGACGCCCGGCTGCGCCTTCGTGCTTTCGTCGGTGCTCTATCCCTATGTCTATCTGACGACGCGCATCGTGTTCCTGATGCAGGGCCGCAACATCGCCGACGTGGCGCGCACGCTCGGCGCCAGGCCGTCCAAGGTGTTCTGGCGGGTTCTGCTGCCGGTTGCCCGGCCGGCGATCGTCGCTGGTGTCGCGCTGGTGCTGATGGAGACGATCAACGACATAGGGGCCGCCGAATATCTCGGGGTGCGCACACTGACGTTCGCGGTCTATTCGACCTGGCTCGGCAGCGGCAGCCTCGAAGGCGGCGCGCAGATCGCGCTGGTCATGCTGGTCGTCGTCGTCCTTTTGCTCCTGCTCGAGCAGCGCGCGCGGCGGCGGCAGCGTTTTCACGGCACGCGGGCAACGGCCATGCGGGCCCACCCGCCGCGCACGCCGCTGGGGCGCGCGCCGGGCGCAGTGGCAGCGCTCGCCGTATCGCTGCCGATGCTGTGCGGCTTCGGTATCCCGGCCTTCGTATTCGCCCGCTATGCGGCGCGGCGGCTCGACCAGATCTGGTCGCCCCGCCTGGCGGAGGCGCTGCTGACCAGCCTGGTTACGGCGGCCGTCACCGCGCTGATCACCGTCGCGCTGGCGCTGTTTCTGCTCGACGCCGTCCGCCTCACCCGGTCACGCGGGGTCGCCGCATTGGCGCGGCTGGCTTCCGTCGGCTATGCGCTGCCGGGAGGCATTCTGGGGCTCGGCCTGCTGTTTGTCCTGGCGCGCTTCGACAACGCAGTGGATGGGTTTTTTCGTGAAAGCTTCGGCGTCTCGACAGGCCTGCTGCTGACCGGCACGGCGGCCTCCGTCATTCTCGCCTGCTCGATACGTTTCGTGGCCCTCGCCGAGGGCGCCGTCCGGTCCGGCCTGGAGAAACTTCCCGCCAATCTGGACGAGGCCGCCCGTAGCCTCGGAAAGACGCCCGCGCAGAGCGCGCGGATCGTGCTGCTGCCGCTTTTGAGGCCGGCCATCTTCACCGCCTCGGTTCTGGTCTTCGTCGACACGATCAAGGAGCTTTCGGCGACCATTCTGCTCAGACCGTTCGGCTTCTCGACATTGGCCACCTTCGTCTACGAAAACGCCTCGCGCGGCGCACCCGAGGACGGCGCCGTGGCGGCGCTGCTCATCATCCTGACGGCACTGGCGCCGGTGCTGCTCCTGGCGGGGGCCCTCGCCGGAGACCGCGAGGCATCATTCTGACCGCTCTCGGGACAGGATCGGAACGACGTGCGCAGCCGAAATCTGCTCGCCTCGATGGCACGCAAGGACAAAAGGAAAGGCGCCGGAGGGCGCCTTCAATTGAATTGCTGTGACAACGGGCTTGAGCGATCGTTCCTCCAAAGTCGGTCGAAGGATCGGGATTACTCCCTCAAGTTGGCAGCGACTATCGCGGCGAAGCCCTTAACAAATTCTTACCGAACCGCGGCAAACTCTTCGAAAGTGTACCAGTTGTGAAATCCAGGGTAAATTTGGCGATCATCATTGCTTAACCATGACCTCCTCGGGTTGAACCGCGAGGCGTCAGTTCCTGAGTTCGGGCAGATCACGAAAAAGCTCGAGGGCTTCCGGGTTTGCAAGCGCCTCCCGATTCCTGACGGGGCGGCCGTGGACCACCTCGCGCACCGCGAGTTCCGTGATCTTGCCGGACTTGGTGCGGGGAATGTCGGCGACCGCGACGATCCTCGCCGGCACGTGGCGCGGACTGGCGCCGTTCCGGATCCCGTTGCGAACGCGCCGCTCGAGATCGGCATCGAGGAGCACGCCCTCGGCCAGGCGCACGAACAGCACGATGCGCACGTCGCCCTCGAATTCCTGGCCGATGCAAAGCGCCTCGGCGATTTCCGGCATCTTTTCGACCTGATTGTAGATTTCGGCGGTGCCGATCCGCACGCCGCCCGGATTGAGCGTGGCGTCCGAGCGGCCGTGGATGATGATGCCGCCATGATCCGTCCATTCGGCGAAGTCGCCATGGCACCAGACATTCTCGAATCGCTCGAAATAGGCGGCGCGGTATTTTTCTCCCTGCGGGTCGTTCCAGAAGCCGACCGGCATCGACGGGAATGCCCTGGTGCAGACCAGTTCTCCCTTCCCGGCCGACAGCGGGGCGCCGTTCTCGGCCCAGACGTCGACAGCCATGCCGAGCCCGGCTCCCTGGATTTCGCCGGCCCACACGGGCGCGGTCGGAATCCCGAGCACGAAGCAGGAAACGATGTCGGTGCCGCCCGAGATAGAGGCGAGATGAAGATCTTTCTTGATGCCGTCATAGACGAAGCCGAAGCCTTCAGGCGAGAGGGGCGACCCCGTGGACGACATGGCGCGCAAGGCAGAGAGATCATGCGTCTCGACTGGTCTCAGCCCCGACTTCCGGAGCGTGTCGATGAACTTGGCGGAGGTGCCGAAGAACGTCATCCCCTCGGCTTGCGCAAAGTCGAACAGCACGTTGCCGGTCGGCCAGAAGGGCGAGCCGTCGTAAAGAAGGAGCGTGGCGCCCGACGCCAGCCCCGAGACCAGCCAGTTCCACATCATCCAGCCGCAGGTCGTGAAATAGAAGAAGCGGTCGCCGTCGGCGATGCCGGCATGCAGCCGGTGCTCCTTGAGGTGCTGCAAAAGCGTGCCGCCGGCGGAGTGGATGATGCACTTCGGGACGCCGGTCGTTCCCGAGGAGAACAGGATGGCGAGCGGATGGGAGAACGGCAGGCGCGTGAACTCGACCGGCCGGGCCGGGTGACGCGCCATGGCAGCGTCGAACGTCATGCCGTTTCCGATCCCCGACGCGACCTCCGCCGCACGGCCGATGTAATCGGCGACGAGAACGCTGCGCAGGCTGGGCAGCCGTCCGGCGATCGCGCCGACCTTGCCGGCCACGTCGACGAGCTTGCCGTTGTAATAGTAGCCGTCGGGGACCACGAGGACGACCGGCTCGATCTGGCCGAAGCGGTCGAGCACGCCCTGTTCGCCGAAGTCGGGCGAGCACGACGACCAGATGGCGCCGATCGAGGCGGTCGCAAGCAGGGCCACGATGGTCTGGGGCATGTTCGGCATCATCGCCGCGACGCGGTCACCGGGCCTGACGCCCTCGGCCAGCAGATATTGCTGCAGTCGCGACACCTGCCCGGCGAGCTCGTCCCAGGTAAGGCGCGCCTCCAGCCTGTCCTCGCCCCGAAATACGATGGCTTCGCCGGCCCCCGTCCGGCACAGCAGGTTTTCCGCGAAATTGAGCTTCGCCTCGGGAAAGAACGAGGCGGCCGCCATGTCGCCCGTGTCGACGAGCACGGTGTCGCCCTTCTCCCCGACGACGCCGCAGAAATCCCAGACCAGGCTCCAGAAAGCTTCCCGATCATCGACGGACCAGTCATGCAGGTCGCCATGGCCGGAGAACCGGCGGCCCGCCCGCTCGGAAGCGGCGGCCATGAATGCGGTCAGTGGCGCCGCCGCAACTCTTTCGGGCGAAGGTGTCCAGAGTGGCGTATCGTCGGTCATCTCATATTGCCTCGCGCCAGACTTCCTTGCACACGCGCGCGCCGCTCCGCAAGGCATTGCGGCCCGAGGCGCCTTTGGACCGACACAAGGGCTTGAAATGGCTCACATGTCGGGTAAACCGAACTCGAGCGAGGGCGGCAACGGTTGCGAGCAGGCGCCATGATATTCGGACGGGAGTGGCAGGGCGCCATCCCGGGAACCCTCGTGCCGCGGGTTGCCTGGGTCCTGGGCATCGCTGCCCTGGCCGTCGCCGTCGCCATCGTCGCCCTGCCCTACATTGCCTCCAATCGCATCGTTCGCGATCGCATCGCGCTCGAGATGGGCGCGTGGAGCGGCTACGACGTGTCGATCGGGGCTGCACCGGAGATTCGAATCTGGCCGGATTTCGTGGCCGTGCTCACCGATGTCAGCCTTTCGCAAAAGGATGACCCGCAACGGGAACCGGTGATCGAGGCCGAACGGGTCGAGGCGGAGCTTTCGCCGCTTGCGGCGTTGCGCGGCGACGTCGTCTTCTCGAATGTGCGGCTGGTCAGGCCAATGATCCGGGTGCGCGAGACGCCTTCCGGCACCTGGCTGCCGGCATTGCCGGGCGGCGGCCGCATCGCCCGGTCCATCGATGCGGCGCGCCGGATCGTCGCGCGAGGCGAAGGCGCGCCGGGAAGCGGAGGGCTTCCTGCGGACTTCTTCGGCAGCGTCGAATTCGTGGGCGGGACGATCGTCGCGGGCGACACCCCCATCGTCACCGGCCTGGCCGGAAAGGTCGAATGGCCGCAGTTGAACCGCCCCGGCTCGGTACAGGCGGAAGGCACGTGGCGCGGCGAAACGGTCTCGCTGGACGTCGCCTCGTCGAACCCGCTGCGCCTTTTCGGCGGAGGGCCGGCGGACCTGTCCGTGACGCTGCGGTCGGCCCCGGCGAGCTTCCGCTTCGAAGGCAGCGCCACGCTGTCGGCCGAGCCGTCCTTCCGGGGCCAGGGCAAGTTTCTCGCCCCGTCGCTGCGGCGTTTTCTCGAATGGTCCGATGCTGAAGCTGCCGGCGGCGCGCCTTCGGGGTCCCTCGGTCTCGAAAGCAGCATTTCGGGAAATGCCGAGCGCGTGCGCTTCGAGGAAGCTACGGTGCTGGTGAACGATGCTCCCGGTAAAGGGGTGATCGATCTCGTTCTCACAGGTGCGCGGCCGGCGGTGTCCGGGACGCTGGCTTTCGGCGCACTCGACCTTCGTTCGTTCCTGGCTGCTTTCACCCCGCTCGAATCGTCCTCGGGCCAGGGCCCGGGCGTCATCGACCCGCGATTTGCACACCGGGTCAGTCTCGATCTCCGCCTGTCTGCATCGAACGCCACTTTTGACGGAATCGCGCTTGCCGATGTCGCTGCCACCGCCCAGGTCGGAGAGCAGGTCGCAGCATTCGACATCTCCGATGCCTCTGCGTTCGGCGGGAATATTCAGGCCGGCATCCGTTTCCGGCGCCACGCCAACGGGTCCGACGTGGAGATGCGTCTCCTGGCATCCGAGATCGACGGCGGCGCATTCGGAGCGGCAGCCGGATTGAGCGGGCTGGTGCCGATCGGCAGGGGCAACGTCTCGGTCATTCTCGACGGCCCCGGCAATTCGTGGCAATCAATCCTCGGCAGCGCCGACGGATCGATTTCCGCGAGCTTCGGGCAAAGCGCCCTGTCCAGCTTCAACCTCGAACGGTTCCTCGAGCTTGCCCGCCAGGGCGGCTTCTTCGCGCTCGACCAGGTTTCCGAAGGCACGCTGCCGATCGAGGCCGCCGAACTCAAGGCGGTGGTCGTCGACGGCGTCGCGCGCATCGAGAACGCCGAAGCAAGGTGGCCGGGCATGCGCCTGCGACTCGACGGCATCATGTCCTATGACGGTCACGGGGTGGCGCTGTCGGGGAGCATCGGTCCCGCCGGCCAGCAGGCCGCACCGATTCAGCGGTTCTTCGTCGGCGGTTCGTGGACCTCGCCCTATATTTCCCCGGTGCCGGTAGGGCGGACGGAATAAGCGGGACTGCGTGACCGCGAATGTGCCTCATCCGCGCTCGGCGGCCTGCTCGTCGCGCGCCCGCTGCACCGCGCGGCGCTTGTTGACGATCGATGCGGCAATCACGCCGCCCGCGACCAGGCCGATCATCAGCGTAGAGACCGCGTTGATCTCGGGCGTGACGCCGAGACGTACCTGGCTGTAGATCTTCATGGGCAGCGTCGTGGCGCCGGGGCCCGACGTGAAGCTCGCGATCACCAGATCGTCGAGCGACAGCGTGAAGGCGAGCAGCCACCCCGATACGATGGCCGGTGCGATGACCGGCAGCGTGATCTGGAAGAAAGTGGTGACCGGGGGCGCCCCCAGATCCATCGCCGCTTCTTCGAGCGACCGGTCGAACGTCACCAGCCTCGACTGCACCACCACGGCGACGAAGCACATGCTGAAGGTGACATGGGCCAGCGTCACGGTCAGGAAGCCGCGATCGAGCCCGACGGCGACGAACAGCAAAAGCAGCGACAGGCCGGTGATCACCTCGGGCATTACCAGCGGCGCGAACACCATGCCTGAGAACAGGATCCGGCCGCGAAACCGCGTATGGCGGGTGAGCACGAGGGCTGCCATGGTGCCGAGCACGGTCGCGACGGTGGCCGAAATGACAGCGACGCGGGCAGTCACCCAGGCGGCGTCCATCAATCCCTGATTGCTGAACAGCGAGACGTACCACTTGGTGGAGAATCCGCCCCATACGGTGACGAGACGCGATTCGTTGAACGAGAAAACGACGAGAAGCACAATCGGCAGATAGAGGAAGGCAAATCCCAGAACGACCGAGACGACGTTGAAGCGGCTCCAGCCGGCGATCACCGGCCCTCCTCCCGGGCGCGAGCCTGCGCCGACTGGAAAAACATGATCGGCACGATCAGCAGCAACAGCAGGATGACGGCCACCGCCGATGACACCGGCCAGTCTCGGTTTGCGAAGAATTCGTTCCACAGCGTCTTGCCGATCATCAGCGTCTGCGAGCCGCCGAGCAGGTCGGGAATGACGAACTCGCCGACAGCCGGGATGAAGACCAGCATCGAGCCGGCAATCACGCCGGGGAGAGACAGCGGAAAGGTGATCTTCCAGAAGGCTCCGGCCGGCCGGCAGCCGAGATCCTGCGCCGCTTCAATCAGCGAATGGTCCATCTTCTCCAAGGACGAATAGAGCGGCAGCACCATGAAGGGCAGGTACGAGTAGACGATGCCGATGAAGATCGCGGAATGTGTGTTGAGGATGACCAGCGGAACGTCGATCAGCCCCAGCCCAAGCAGCAGCTGATTGAGGAGGCCTTCGGGCTTCAGTATTCCGATCCAGGCATAGACACGGATCAGGAAGCTCGTCCAGAACGGCAGGATCACCAGCATCAGCAGGATCGGCCGCAAGGCGGCGGGCGCCCGCGCCATGCCATAGGCGATGGGGTAACCGACCAGCAGCGCCAAGAGCGTGGAGATCGCCGCGATGACGACGCTCGAGACATAGGCGTTGAGATAAAGCGGGTCCTCGGTCAGCCAGAGATAATTGTCGAGGCCGAACTCGCCCAGCTGTTCGAGCAGTACGGAACGACGATGACGAGGCGGCTGATCAACGCGGTAAAGAGACGTGACGCCGGGCTTGGCCGGGCCGCGCCGACGGCGGCGTGCGTCGCATCGATCGTGGCGTTGGCCATCGCCGATCTCTAGCTCGTCAGTACGATGCCGGCATCCGGATCGAACGAGATCCAGGCGCGGTCCTGCCACGTCAACGGGTCGTTGGTGATCCGCGCGGCGTTGAGCGCGCTGGCCTTGACCACCTGCCCGCTCGGCAGCTTGACATGGTAGACGGTCATGTCGCCGAGATAGGCGATGTCGTAGATCTCGCCCGCGACAGCGTTGAAGGCGGTCTGTTCGGGAGGTTTCGACGACACCCTGATCTTCTCCGGCCTGATGGCAAAAGCGACGCTGCTGCCTCGAGCGGCACCGCCGGTGTTGCTGGTCCGGATGGAGAAGCCGTCATTGCCGGCAATGCTGGCGCCGTCTTCGTCGCTCCTTTCGACCGTACCCTCGAACATGTTCACGGAGCCGACGAAGTCGGCAATGAAGCGCGACGCGGGCGCTTCGTAGATCTCGGCCGGCGTCGCCACCTGCATGACCTTTCCCTTGTCCATCACGGCGATGCGGTCGGCCATGGTCATCGCCTCCTCCTGGTCGTGGGTGACGATGACGAAGGTCAGGCCAAGCTCCTGCTGCAGGTCCATGAGCTCGAACTGTGTCTCTTCCCGGAGCTTCCTGTCGAGCGCTCCGAGCGGCTCGTCGAGCAGCAGGACCTTGGGCCGCTTGGCGACCGAGCGGGCCAGCGCCACGCGCTGCCGCTGGCCACCGGAAAGCTGGTGAGGCTTGCGCCTGGCGAACTGGCCGAGCTTGACCAGCTTCAGCATGTCGGCGACCCGGGCCTCGATCTCGGGCTTCGGCAGGCCCTCCTGCCGTAGGCCGAAGGCGATGTTCTGCTCGACGGTCATGTGCGGGAAGAGCGCGTAGGACTGGAACATCATGTTGGCCGGCCGCCGATAGGGAGGAATGCCGCGCATGTCCTGGCCGTCGAGCAGGATACGGCCCGACGTGGGCTCCTCGAAGCCGGCGAGCATTCTGAGCAGCGTCGTCTTTCCGCATCCCGATGCGCCAAGCAGCGCGAAGAACTCACGCTCGTAGATGACCAGCGACAGGTCGTTCACCGCGGTGAAGCCGCCGAAGGTCTTGGTGACCCGTTCGAAAACGATGTAGGGCTTCGCAGCGGGGTCGTTCCAGGGAGCGAACACCCTTCTGATGCTGCCGAGCGAGTTCATTCCGCTTCCCTGGACCCCATCACGATGGACCACCGGCCGGCGATGCCCTGCGCCGGGCCGTAACCGACGTCACTGACCGGTGACGACCTTTGTCCACACCCGGGTCACCGTGCGCTGGGCCCGCGAATCGTAGGGGCTGACCGTGAACATCCTGGCCAGCGTCGCTTCGTCGGGATAGATCGCCGGATCCTCCAGTATCTCCTTGTCGATGAACTCCTGCGAGGCCTTGTTGCCGTTGGGATAGTAGACGTAGTTGGTGGCCTTCGCGGCCTGCTCCGGCCGCATGATGAAGTTCAGGAATTCATGTGCTTCCTCGACATGAGGGGCGTCGGCGGGGATGGCCAGCTGGTCGAACCACATTTCCGTGCCTTCTGACGGAATCGAGTAGGCGATGACGACCCCCTGGTCGGCCTCCGCGGCACGGTCGCGGGCCTGGAACACGTCGCCCGACCAGCCGACGGCGAGACAGATGTCGCCGTTGGCGAGCGCGTTGATGTATTCCGACGAATGGAACTTGCGGATGAAGGGCCGGATCTTGAGCAGCGCCTCCTCGGCCTTGGCCAGGTCCTCGGGCGACGTGCTCGCCGGGTCGAGACCCAGATAGTGCAGGGTGACAGGTATCATGTCGGAGGGCGAATCGAGCACATGGACGCCGCATTCGGCGAGCTTCGACAGCTTCTCCGGGTTGAAGAACACCTCCCAGCTGTCGATCCTGTCGACGCCAAGCGCCTCGGTCACCTTCTTCTCGTTGTAGCCGATCCCCACCGTTCCCCACATCCAGTTGATCGAATAGGCATTGTCCGGATCGAATTTGGCCATCCGTTCGGTGACCACATCCCACATGTTCGAAAGGTTGGGCAGCTTGGATTTGTCCAGCTTCTGGTATACGCCCGCCTCGATCTGGCGGGCCAGGAAGTTGCTGGTCGGAACGACGATGTCGTAGCCGCTGCCGCCGGCGAGCAGCTTGGTCTCCAGGATCTCGTTGGAATCGTAGACGTCGTAGACGACCTTGATGCCGGTTTCCTTCGTGAAGTCCTCCAGTATCGACTCGTCGATGTAGTCGGACCAGTTGTAGACGTTGACGACCCGTTCCTGGGCCGTCGCGGCGCCAGCCAGCGCGCCGGCGAACACCGTCGCGACCGAGAGCCAAAGCGCTTTGCGGATCATGTGGTTCTCCCTGCTGATCGAGACGATTTCCTGCCACTGGCTCCCGGCCACAAGCGGATCGAAGCCTATTGTCGTTTTCGGGGTGCGACAAGCCGGAATTCCGAGGGAGCCGCGGCAAAGCCGCAACCCGCGCCTCACTCATCGCGTGGCCTGCATCCCGGCGATGCGGGGCTTCCTCGACCTCGACTGCCGCCAGAACTCCAGCCCGACATGCACCAGCAGTGCCGCGCAGACCACCGAGCCGCCGACGATCGTCCGGGCCGACGGCACCTCGGCATGGATCAGCCACACCCAGATCGGCGCGAGGATCGGCTCGAACGTGCCAAGGAGCGCGGTGACCGCGGCCGGGATGAGCCGCGCCCCGGTCGTGAAGAGGGCAAGGCCGGCGCCCAGGTTGATCGCGCCGAACGCGAACAGCCAGGCCATGTCGGCCGCCGTCACAGCAAGGCCGGTCGCCTGCGACAACGCGAAAAGCCCGGCGACCACGACGCCGAAGCAGGTGGCTGGCGTCATCCGGACATGCGCGAAGCGGCGCGTGATGACGGTCGCCATCGCGAACATGGCCGCGATCAGCATGGCCAGCCCGTCGCCGACCGGCGACACCTTGCCGCTCAACGAGTCCGAAACCATGATTGCGACGCCGCAGATGACCGCCGCGATCGCCGCCCAGGTGGCCGGCGCCACCCGTTCCCGAAACATCAGGAAGGCGATCAGCGCGGCAATCAGCGGCACCCCGGCTTGCATCAGCAGGATATTTGCGACCGTCGTGTGAGCCAGCGCCACGATGAAGGACGACGAGGCGGTGGCGAAGCACAACCCCACCGCGATGCCTGGCCAGCCCATGTCGCGAAACAGCCGCAGGGTGCCGCGGCCGCCGTCGCGCAAAAGCATGAAGCCGAGCAGGAACGCCGCGGCCCAGATCGAGCGCCAGAAGACGATCGCCCAGCTGTCTCCCATTTCGAGGAAGCGAGCAATCGCGCCGCCGAAACTCCAGAACAGCGCCGACAGAAAGACGAGCAGGAAACCGCGGCGCTCGTCGCGCTGCGTCCTCTTCCCGGCATCAGGTGGCGGCGCGAAATCGTCGGACATGGCTGGCTGCCGGGAGGTTTAGCGCAACGGCATAGGCCTGGCGTGGTCCAGACGGGCGGAGCGGGTGGCACATGAAGCCGGCGGCCGGCGGCGCCGGCGAAAAGGAAATGCCCTTGCGGCTGCAAGGTTGGGCTGCTTTTGCATTTATCGAAGAAGCAGCCATTCTTCGGTCCGCTACGGACACGCCTCACTGGAAGTCAAAGGCGCTGAGACCGGCCGTCATCTCGTCGAGGCCGAGCGGCCGGGTGACGGGGGGCTCGGCCCGCGCCAGACAGCCGACACGCTCGCAGAGCCGGCAGGCCGGACCGACCGGCGTCGTGAGGAGCGCCGAACCCGCGGCAGCGGTGCGTGGGAGCGCGGCGCCGTAGACGATCTCGTCGCGGAACGAAAGGTCGCAGGCCAGAAGGAGCGCGGTGCGTCGCGGCCGCTCCGGGTACGCGCATTGCGGTCCTTCCAGGGTGCGGGCAACGCACAGGAAGGCGTCGCCGCCCGGCATCTCGACGGCTTCCACGAAGATCTGCCCGGGCTGGCCGAAGGCCGCATGCACCGGCAGCTTCGGACAGGCGCCGCCGAACCGGGCCTGCGGAAACCCTCTAGCGCCGGCCCTGCGGCAGCGGTTTCCGGCATTGTCGACTTCCATCATGAAGAAGGCGACGCCCGTCGCGGCAGGGCGCTGCAAGGTGGTCAGCCGGTTGGCCGCCTGCTCGAAGGACACGCGAAACCGCGAAGCGAGGACTTCGACGTCGTAGCGCGCCCGGATGGCGGCGGCCTGGAAGGATGCGTAAGGCATCATCAGCGCATGCGCGGCGTAGCGGCCGAGCTCGAAGCGGGCGAGCCGGCGCGCCTCGTCCGACGACAGCTTCAGGGCCTCGATCTCGGCAGCGACGACCGTGGCCATCCGCACCAGGCAGGCTTCCATCGCCACTTCGCGCAACTGGTCGGCCGGCGACAGGCGCTCGGAAACGAAAAGCCGCTGCGAATGCCGGTCGTAGCGGCGGCGCAGATCCGGCATCGCGGTGACCGGCAGGACCCGCACGACGATGCCGTGCTCACGCTTCAGCCAGCCTTTCAATGCGCCGTAGAGGTCGTCACCTGGATCGAGGGAAGCGGCGAAGGCCTCTGCCTCCGCTTCGATACCGGCGAAATGGTGCGGCCGCCGCTCGAACGCTTCGTGCACCTCGTCGACAGGCAGTCGGGCAGACGACAGCGCGGTCGCCAGGCCCTCCCGTGCCAGCAGCTGATTGAGGTCGGTGAGGCGTTCGGCCTGCTCGCGATAGGCGCGAAACAGCTTGATGACGGCCGCCGACGCATTGGGAGCGGCCTCGGCGAACTCGACGATCTCCTGGTCTCCCGGAAGTTCGCCGGCCAGCAGCGGGTCCGAAAACACCTCCTTCAGCGCCGCGGCCGAGCCATGCGACTCCGCCTGCAATTCGTGCGGATCGATCCGATACACCGAGGCCAGCCTGAGGACGAGCTGGACCGTCAGCGGCCGCTGGTTGCGCTCGATCAGATTGAGATAGGAAGGCGAGATGCCGAGCGCCTCGGCCATCGCCGTCTGGGTCAGCCGCTTCTGGTTGCGGATGCGGCGGATGCGCGGCCCGGCGAAGATCTTCTGCTCGGCCATCGCTCAGGTCCGCTGGACCCGCCCGGCGCCGCGCCGAGCCTCCGACGGCGGCAGGCGGAGAGCCGGGCGGCCGCCCGTCGCAACGATTGTCATCAGATTTGACATGTGGGCGCCGACGATGCGGTATTACAATTGTGACAACGTTACAGCGGAGCTTCGTCAACATCAACACAGGTTTTCCCTTATTTCATCGGCATCCGAAGCGACACCCTCGCCTTTTCGGCACCAGGCTGTAAATCAAGTCAAACCGCAAACTCGATGCGGTGTGATGTAGATAGTTTTTGCGGAGAGCATTGTGACAGACATTTACAGCCTTGTTCCTGCCGCGCCGCGCGGCCGTTTTGACGGCATCGAGCGTCCCTACTCGGCCGACGACGTGAAGCGGCTGCGCGGCTCCGTCGAGATAAGGCACAGTCTCGCCGAGATGGGTGCGAACCGGCTGTGGCAGCTGCTCGGGGAAGACGGCTTCGTCAACGCGCTGGGCGCGGTCACCGGCAATCAGGCGATGCAGCAGGTGCGGGCCGGCCTCAAGGCGATCTATCTCTCCGGGTGGCAGGTGGCGGCGGATGCCAACACCGCTTCGGCAATGTACCCCGACCAGTCGCTCTATCCGGCGAATGCGGCGCCCGAACTCGTCCGGCGGATCAATCGCACGCTGCAGCGAGCCGACCAGATCGAGGTCTCGGAAGGCAGGGGCCTGTCGGTCGAGACCTGGTTCGCGCCGATCGTGGCCGATGCGGAGGCTGGCTTCGGCGGTCCGCTCAACGCGTTCGAGA
>JAJFMR010000528.1 GCA_020696915.1 Rhizobiaceae bacterium
CTATGGTAAACCCCGATGCAGACCTTCCTCGACAGCCTTCCTCTTGCAAAGGAGAAGCTCATGGCCGCATGATCTCGATCAGACACTCCGATACGGTCGGACAAACTACTCGCTGTCAGATCAAGTGTTAGCCATTACACCGGAATTCCCCAACCGGTCCTCGGCTCCCCGCGTCTCTCGTGCCGGGGATAGCAGGCTGGCGCCAGAAGCAGGACCTGTTCGGTAAATCATCGCCTCCTCATTGTTACGTGCTGCAAAGCAGCCGTCACGATCACCTTCAGCTTCCTCGCTGTGTGATCGGGGCGAGGGGACCATCAGGACGGCTGCCAAATCCGCTTTAGCGTGCGTTTACCCACAGCCCAAAAACACGCGATTTCATATAGTCCAGTCATCGCTTCAAGTATCCCTTTCAACTCTCTTAAAGAAAGACACAGTTATGACGACCGTATACAATGGTGAACTCTATCCGTCTGGGGACGATGACAGCTATACGGAGCATCTGACGCGGGGAAATACTTACCAGATTGATCTTGATGGGCTTGTCAATGGCTCCACAGACAGCACCAGTCCCGGGGTCCTCGACCCGATCCTGTCCATCTACGACAGTAACCACAATCTGGTAGCGTCCAACGACGATGCCAACGGCGCCGCCAACCGGGACTCACACATCGACTTCACGCCCACCCAGAGCGGTGACTACACCTTCGTCGTGACCGGCTTCAACAACGAGACCGGCGATTACACCCTCACGATAGCCTAGGACGGCGGGGGCTGAGCCCCACGGGATCGGAGCGGAGGGGCGTCCTGCGGGGCGCCCTTCCCATTCCCGCAGGGGAGAAACTCAGACGGATGCCACTCCGTAAGGCAGAGCAGCAACAGCTGGCGAGCCTGCGCTCGCGAAGTCTCCTCTTCCCATCCTTCAAGGCTCACCATGGCGATCCCGTCACACCGGTCCTCCGCGATCCAGGACACCCTTCTGCGCTGCCGGCGGCAGTTTCTCGCCGTCGGGCTGTTCAGCCTGTGCGTCAATGTCCTGATGCTCACCTCGTCGCTCTACATGATGCAGGTCTACGACCGCGTCCTGGCCAGTGGCAGCACAGAGACCCTGGTTCTGCTGACCGTGATCGCCCTGGGGGCGCTCGGCGTGATGGCGGCGCTGGATGCCGTCCGCTCCCGCGTGCTCGGCCGCCTCGGCACCTGGTTCGAGGCGCATCTGGCACCGGAGGCCCTCTCCCGCGGTCTCGAGGCCGCCTTGTCCGACCTGCCCTACCGGGCCGAGGCGCTGCGCGATCTCGGCCTGATCCGCACCTGCCTGACCGGGCCGGGGATGCTGGCGCTGTTCGATGCCCCCTGGGTCCCCGTCTACATTGCCGCGATCTACCTGATCCACCCGATGCTCGGTCATGTCGCGGTCGCCGGCGCCCTGCTGCTGTTCGCCCTGGCCCGCCTCAACGAAGCCCTGACGCAGCGACAGATCCGCACCGCCGGCGAGCGCGCCATGGCGGCGGCGCGGACGGCTGAAGCGCTGATGCGCAATGCCGAGGTGATCGACGCCATGGGGCTGCACAACAGCCTGACGGCGCACTGGCAGCAGCAGAACCATCAGGCACTCCGGCTTCAGGAACAGGCGGTGGAGCGCGGCAGCCTGATCTCGGCCATCACCAAAGCCGTCCGCCAGGCCCTGCAAATGGCCGCACTTGCCGTCGGCGCCGCCCTGGTGATCCAGCACGAGGCCACCGCCGGCGTCATGATCGGCGCCTCCATCATCCTGTCCCGGGCGCTGGCGCCGGTGGAAATGGCCATTGGGTCCTGGCGTAACCTGGTCCAGAGCCGCGAGGCGGCCCGCCGGCTGAACGCTTTGTTCGACCGCTCCCGGATCCGTCCCGAAACCCTGGCCTTGCCGAAGCCGCGCGGCCACCTCTCGGTCGAAGGGCTGGTCTATGCCCCGTCGCCAACAGCCCCGCTGCTTCTGCGTGGCGTGTCGTTTACGGTCCAGCCAGGCGAGGCACTGGCCGTACTGGGCCCCTCGGGGGCCGGCAAGTCATCGCTGGCGCGCCTGCTGATCGGCACCCGCCGGCCACGCGCAGGGTGCGTGCGCCTCGATGGTGCCGACGTCGCCAACTGGGAGCGCGGCGAGTTCGGCCAGCATGTCGGCTATTTGCCCCAGGAGGTCGCGCTGTTCGACGGCACGGTGGCCGAGAACATCGCCCGGTTGGGGGCGGCCTCGGCGGCGGAGATCGTCGATGCGGCCCAGATCGCCGGCGCCCACGAGTTGATCCTGCGCCTGCCCCAGGGCTACGAGACCCGCGTCGGCGAGCAGGGCGGATTGCTGTCGGGCGGCCAGCGCCAGCGCATCGGCCTGGCGCGTGCGTTGCTGCGCCGGCCCCGGCTGATCGTGCTCGACGAGCCGAACGCCAACCTTGACGCCGAGGGCGAGGCGGCCCTGAACCAGGCGATCGCCGCCATGAAGCGTACGGCCAGTCTGCGGCCGACGGCTGGAGCCGCCGGTCCGCAGATCGCTCAGATTGTTCAACCGCTTTCCCAGGAGTGAGCCCGTGTCGATGACAACCCAGGCAATGCTTCTTTCAGGCGTGTCCGTTGCGGCCGACCTCGGCCCGGACCTGACGGCCCATCCCCGGACAGCCAGGACGATCGCGGCCGGCGTGCTGACCATCGCGCTCGGCATCGGCGGCTTCACCACCTGGGCCGCGACCGCGCCGCTCGCCAGCGCGGCGCTGGCGCCGGGCGTGATCGGCGTGGAGTCCAACCGCAAAACGGTCCAGCATCTTCAGGGCGGCATCATCGCCGAGTTGCTGGTCAGGGAAGGCGAGCGCGTACGGGCGGGGCAGGTTCTGGTCCGGCTCGACGATATCGAGACGCGGGCCCAGTTCGAGATGCTCGACACCCAGCACGCCGCCCTGCTGGCCGAGGAGGCGCGCCTGCTGGCGCGG
>JAJFMR010000529.1 GCA_020696915.1 Rhizobiaceae bacterium
CCCGATTTGAAACACCCGTCGCCGTGAGATCCGGCCCGAACGGGTCCGACAAGCTCCTGCGGACGGCCCGCGAGGCTTCGGACTACCTGTTGAACGAGTGGCCCGGGAAACGCAGCCCGAAACACCGCGCGGCGCTGCAGGCCTGCCACGACGCTTTGGCCGGCGGCAAGCCGGCCATGATTGCAAGGCGGGCCTTCATCGCCGCTGCACGGGAAGCCGACATCCTCGTCGGCGACCGGCCGGGATAGCTCACTGCCGTTCGTCGTCGGCCGGTACGGCTTCCGCTCCGGTGTCGCTGTCCGGCTCCGCACGTTCCTTGGCGGCGGCTTTCGCAGCCTGCTTCTCGGCCTTCTTTGCCGCCTTGAGGCGCTCGCGCTCCTTGCGCTCAAAATTGTAGTTCGGGGTTCGTGCCATCGCTGCGTGGCCTCCTCATTCTGGTTGCCTGTCCCTGCGTCTTACATCGCCCGGCCGTCGTTTGCCAACGGCAGCAGCGATCGATCGCCCGGTTCGGTATGGCTGGGGCAGGCTCCGTAGCCGGTCAGCTTTTCAGCAGTTCGGCGACTTCAGGCGCGAAATAGGTCAGGATGCCATCGCAACCGGCCCGCTTGAAGGCGACGAGGGATTCCAGCATCGCCTTCTCCCCTTCGATCCAGCCATTGCCGGCGGCCGCCCGGATCATCGCGTATTCACCCGAAACCTGGTAGGCAAATGTCGGCATGGCGAATTCGTCCTTGAGCCTGCGGATGATGTCCAGATAGGGCATGCCCGGCTTGACCATGATCATGTCGGCGCCTTCCAGGAGGTCCTGCTCGGCCTCGCGCAGTGCCTCGTCGGTATTGCCAGGATCGAGATAGTAGGTTTTCTTGTCCCCCCTGAGCAGACCGGCCGTGCCGATGGCCTCGCGATAAGGTCCGTAGAAGGCCGACGCGAACTTGGTTGCGTAAGACATTATGGCGACGTCGGAAAACCCGTTCTCATCAAGCGCGTCACGGATTGCGCCGACGCGGCCGTCCATCATGTCGGATGGCGCAATGATGTCGGCGCCGGCGGCTGCCTGCAACACGGCCGCGGCGGCGACCTGCTCCACCGTCTCGTCGTTGACGATGATCCCGTCGCGCAGGATGCCGTCATGTCCATGGCTGGTGAACGGGTCGAGTGCGGCGTCGGTGATGATGCCGATCGCCGGCACGGCCGCCTTGATGGCGCGGCTCGCTCTGTTGATGAGGTTGTCGGGATCGAGAATGGCCGACCCGGTCTGATCGCGCAGGGAAGGCTCGACATTGGGGAAGGTGGCGATTGCCGGAATGCCGAGACCGGCCGCCCGTTCGGCTTCGCTGGCGGCGATGTCGACGCTCAGGCGGAACACTCCGGGCATGGAGGCGATGGGCTCGCGGCGGTTGGCGCCGTCGATGATGAAGATCGGCCAGATCAGATCGTCGACCCTGAGGTGGCTCTCCTGCACCAGGCGTCGTGACCAGTCTGCCTTGCGCATGCGGCGCAGGCGCCGCGAGCCGGTGATCTCATTGACGCTGCGCTGTCCAACTGCTTTCGCGCGGGTGAATTTGTTCATGTAAACGTATGACTCCGCTTTCGACTTGCCGTCGGCATCCACTTCTTGACTAACCACCCCGGCGGTCGTCCCGGCTGGCCGCCGCCTGACATGCCTTCCGCTTTTTCCGCCCGGCCGGGCCTGCCAGCTTCGGTGGAGCGCGTTTCGCAATGGACCGGCTTGGGTGGCGGCTCCCTCCAGGTCTGGAATGACCATGTCTAGCCGCAGCGAGGCTGCTTCGGCAAGGAAGGGCTCAAGCTTGACGCGTCCGCATGCCGGCCATAGCACAGTCCATTCCGGCGGCGCAGAGGATTTCCGGCCATGGATTTCGGCGGCAGCGACCAGATCCGTTTCGAACGTGCCGGCAGGGCCGGCATCATCACTCTGACACGGCCGAAGGCACTGAATGACGTCACCCACGCGATGGTGAGGGCAATGGCCAAGGCGCTTGCCGCGTGGGCCGACGATCCGGCCGTTGCCGCGGTCGTCGTCAGGTCGGAAGGCCGGGCGTTCTCGGCCGGCGGCGACATCATGGACATCTACGAGGCAGGCCGCGCCGGAAAGCCGCCGGTCGACTTCTTCGCCGACGAGTACCGGCTCAACGCTGCCATAGGGCGCTTCGGAAAACCTTACGTGGCGCTCGTCGATGGACTTGCCATGGGGGGCGGGGTCGGCATCGCCTTTCACGGCTCGCACCGCGTGGCGACCGAGAACGCGCAGTTCGCCATGCCCGAGGTCGGCATCGGGTTCTTCCCGGATGTCGGAGGCAGCTACCTCCTGCCGAATCTCGGCGGCAATTTCGGCGTCTACCTGGGCCTCACCGGCAAACGCATCCGCTGGGGCGACATGCTGTGGTCGGGACTGGCCACCCACACCGTCGAAGCGGCCTGGCTGCCCGGCCTTCTCGAAGGTATTGCGGTGACCCGGCCAGCGAGCTTCGCGAGGTGTTCCGCGCGGTGCCGCGCGAAACCAATGACGGGGATCTCCATTCCGTCGCCCGGCATTTCGGGTTGGGCTCCGTGCGCGACATCATGGTCAGCCTCGAACAGTCGGCAGGCAGCGACGCCTTTGCCGCGGCGACGCTCGACGCGATGCGGGAAAAATCTCCCACCAGCCTCGAAGTTGCGTATCGCGCGATCACCTCCGGATCGTCGCTTTCCATGGACGAGTGCATGCGCATGGAGTTTCGCATCGTCAACAGGATGCTGCGGGGCCACGATTTCTACGAAGGCATAAGGGCGGCGATCATCGACAAGGGTTCGCGGCCGCAGTGGCGCCCCGCCACGCTCGATGCCGTCAACCCCGCCGACGTCGAAAGCTATTTCGCACCGCTTCCGATCGGAGATCTCGTCCTTTGAGCGATTTCGCCGAAGAGCCCGCGCAAGTCGGTCCTTCGCCTGTCCAGAAAATCCTGGTCTGGTTCCAGCGGGTGATTGCGGGATATTGCCTGCTGTTCGGCGTTCTCTACTGGATCCGGCTCATCGGCCTCTATGACGGGCCGCTCTGGCGCTTCGATCTCATGCCGGTTCACTGGCAGGTGGCGGCGGTGACGCTCTCCGTGCTCTTCCCCTTCGCGGCGATCGGTCTGTGGATGCTCGCCTCGTGGGGACCGGTGATCTGGTTCATCTGCGCCGCCACCGAGGCGTTGATGTATGCCGGCTTTCCCGAACTCTACGGCGGCCGGATATCGGTCGTGATCAGCCATCTGCTCGTGGCCTCGTTCTATGCCTTGCTGCGGTT
>JAJFMR010000107.1 GCA_020696915.1 Rhizobiaceae bacterium
AAACCTTCATCGTTTCTTGCGGCCAGCCTGCTTGCGACGATTCCGATGAGCGGCGTGGCAGGCGCGACCTGCCCCATCGAGCTTGCCACCTATCTCAGCGTCGGGCATGCCGCCAAACTCGAGTTCTCGCCCACCCTGGAGTCGGCGACCGTCACCAATACGTTCAGGATGCTGGCCGGCGATATCGTTCTCGACGGCCTCGTGCAGTGGTCAGTGGACGTCCCGCGGCCATGGGGCATGCTGATGCAGGATTGTCCGAAGGGCGACGTGACCGGGGCGGAGCTCGCGGCCTGCACGGTATGGCAGGGCGTCATTTATGCGTCCGACCTGGAGGGCAATGTCGGCCTGCTGCCCGAGGAGGGGCAGAATGCTCCGAACCGGCTGATCTTCCCGGACCTCGAACCGTCGCTCGCGGTTTCGGCCGCCAATGCCGACGGCCAGCTTGCCGGTCTGGCGTGGGACGTTTTCGCATTGCAGGGTTGCCGGGAGTGAACGGGGTGTCGGGTGGAAATGCGGCCCTGCAGACCGTAGGTTTGATCTGGAATGCGCCGCGAGCGTCGCGAAGAGGAATTTCAGAATGGCTTATGACGTCGTTGTCATTGGAACCGGACCCGGCGGGTACGTCTGCGCGATCAAGGCGGCGCAACTCGGCCTGAAGACGGCCGTGGTGGAAAAGCGTGCCACGCTCGGCGGCACCTGTGTCAACGTCGGCTGCATCCCCTCGAAAGCGCTGCTGCATGCGTCCGAGGCGTTCGCGGAAGCAGGCCATGCGTTCGGAGCGCTCGGCGTCGAAATCGGCACGCCGAAGCTCAATCTGACGAAGATGCTGGCCCACAAGGACCTGACCGTCGAGCAGAACGTCAAGGGTCTCGACTTCCTGATGAAGAAGAACAAGATCGACGTGCTCAGGGGAACAGGCAGCATCGCCGCGGCCGGGAAGGTGGTGGTGACCGGCGATGACGGCGCCTCACGAGAGGTCGAAACCACCAACACCGTCATCGCAACGGGATCGGACGTCGCCGGCATCCCGGGGGTGGAGGTCGAGTTTGACGAGAAGGTCGTGGTGTCGTCGACAGGCGCTCTTAGCCTGGCAAATGTGCCGAAGCATCTCGTGGTGGTCGGCGGCGGGGTGATTGGCCTCGAGCTCGGTTCTGTCTGGGCGCGCCTCGGCGCCAGGGTGACGGTGATCGAATTCCTCGACACGATCCTCGGCGGGATGGATGCCGAGATAGCCCGGCAGTTCCAGCGCATGCTCGCCAAGCAGGGGATCGACATCAGGATCGGCTCGAAGGTCACAGCGGTGGCGAGATCCGGGACCGGCGTTTCGGTGAGCTTCGAGCCCGTGAGAGGCGGAGATACCCAGTCGATCGACGCCGATGTCGTGCTCGTGGCAACGGGCAGGACGCCTTACACGGTAGGGCTGGGCCTCGCGGAAGCCGGCGTCGAGCTCGACCAGCGCGGCAGGGTCAAGACAGACGCGCATTTTCGCACCAATGTCGAGGGAATTTACGCCATCGGCGATGTCATCACCGGCCCGATGCTCGCCCACAAGGCCGAGGACGAGGGTGTGGCCGTGGCGGAAATCATTGCCGGCCAGGCAGGGCACGCGAATCCGGACGTTATTCCAAGTGTCGTGTACACGAGCCCGGAAGTCGCCTCGGTTGGCAGGACAGAGGAGGAGCTGAAGCAGGCAGGTGTCGAATACAGGGTGGGAAAATTCCCGTTCTCGGCAAATGGCAGGGGACGCGCGTCGCTCCACACGGAAGGGTTCGCGAAGGTCCTGGCCGACAGATCGAGCGATCGTGTGCTCGGCGTGCACATCCTCGGCTTCGGTGCCGGCGAGATGATTCACGAAGCGGCCGTTCTGATGGAGTTCGGCGGCTCGTCGGAAGACCTGGCGCGCACCTGCCATGCGCATCCGACGATGTCGGAGGCGGTGAAGGAGGCTGCGCTCGCAGCCTTCTTCAAGCCTATCCATATGTGAAGGATTGTCTTGCGAAGCTCCGCCAGACGCGGCTCTGGATTGCCGTAGCCACCAATAACATCTCATCTCGCAGTCGGTTTTCGCCGCTGCAAGACGACAAAAGATGGCCCGCCGGAGCGGGCCATCCCTTGAGGGAGAACTGACTTACTGGGCCGGCGCTGGCGCGGGTGCCGGTGCCGGATCGGTCGTCGGGGCCGGAGCTGTATCTGCCGGTGCCGAGGCATCCGGGGCGGTATCGGCCGGTGCCGAAGCGTCCGGAGCAGGTGCCGTTGAGTCGGCGGGTGCTTCGGGAGCGGTGGCGTCGGGTGCGGGTGCCGTATCAGCCGGCGCGGTGTCGGCGGGAGCCGGATCGGCAGGCGTAACCGGAACGGTCGCATCCGGTGCCGGCGTCGTGTCCGCGGGCTGTTCGGTCACGGCAGGATCGCCAGGCGCAACCGTATCGTCACCTGGCGCAAACGCAAAGTAAGCGATGAGCGCGAGAACCAGAACAACGGCCGCGATCAGTATGCCGGTGCCGCCGGTCCGTGATTCGACACGGTTCACCGTTTGCGAATTCGGCGTCAGCCGGGGGTCTGGGGCGAGCGGATCCGTGACCCTCGACTCGGGATCCAGCGGATCCAGCCTCGGATCCGGCGTGCGGGCAGGGTTGGCCATGTCAGTTCTCCGTCTGTTGAACTTTTCCCACAACGCAGATCAGCGCAATAGGTTTCATTACAGGCCGGAAACAGCAAAAAGCGCGCCGGAACGCGCCCGCCGCGCTTTTCCGCCTGCCCGCGTCAGCAGGTGGACGTATGTTTTCTACTCGGCGGTTTCCGAGGTGTCTTCGGGGAGAGTCTCGTCGAGCAGGATCACGGGCGTGGACATGGACTTCTGCTCGTCCGTGACCACGCTTGCGACGACCGTCTGGTCGGTATCTGCCCTGGCGGACCGCAGGTACTCGCACGCACCGGCGGCCGACATGCCGAATCCGAGGCAGGCAGCCATGATGAGAAGTTTCGTCATCCGGTTCTCCTTCGTGCTGTTTCGACCCCGGCAGCGTAGCAGAGGGCCGCGGCATGGCAAATCACGGTTTCGGTGATCGGCCCGTCAGCGGACGCGGGATACGCGGTAGCCGGCGGCCCGAAGCAGCTCGATCAATCCCTCGGGTCCGGGCAGGTGCAGGGCGCCGACGGCGATGAAGGCGTTGCCGCGCCGAAGGAGGGGCTCCGCCCCGTCGGCCATGGTCCGGTTGCGCCCGGTGATCAGCGCCTCCTCGAACGCCGCATAGCCGATCGCGTCGCCGCTGCCCTCCGGCAGCACGGCGCGAAGCAGCGGCCAGAACATGCCTGTCGCCTCGCGCTCGTAAAGCACGATCATGGTTTCGATGACGTCGTTCAGCTGCTCGCCCAGCTTCAGCGTCTCGACCAGCCCCTTGATGTGGAACTCCATCGGCAGCGAGGCCATGGCCCGCAGTTGGTCGGCGATGGTTTCGAGGCCCTCCACGTCCTTGCCGCCGGCGCTGGCCTGCCTGGCGAGCATCACGTCGAGCACCGGTGCGCCGCCCGCCTTCCGCGCCATTTCGCAGGCCGGCAGGGCGACCATTCCCGACAGCATCCAGGGCTTCATCCTGGAGACCGAGTCCGCCGGAATACCGCGCTCCTCGAGTGCGGAGGCAACGATTGCGGCATCGCCCGGCGACAGCAGCGACGCCAGCGTCGTACCGTCGGTGAACATCATCAGCTCCGGTTCGGCGGCCAGCGCCGCCATCATACGCGCCTCGTCGAGCACGTCGGTGGTCTCGATCACCAGCGTGCCCGACGCTTCGAGCGCATGCTCGGCGGCCTGCGTGAGCCCGGTCACGCGTGGGTCTGTCATGTGCATCGTGCCAAACAGGAAGGACGGCGCTTCGACGCCTCTTTCGATCTTCCAGAGCAACCCTTCCCCGTTCTTCGTGGCGGCCGCCTCGCGCCTGATCCTTTCGAGCAGAGCCGGATCGTTCTTTTCGAGTGTCGCCAGCAGGTCGCTGCCGGTGCAGGCGGGCGTCGCGGCGTGGGCACGGCCTGCGGCCATCACGCACAAGATCATGAAGATGACCAGGAAGAGCATGTTTGCCGCAGCAAGCAGCTTCAGCGACAGCAAGGCTGCGTGATCGGCGGCGGCAAGGGCGCGAAGGCGGCTCATCGTGCCGTGTCTAGCTGCCAATTGCGGCGAATTCGTTAAATGTCATCCGCAAATACGCTGCGTTCAGGCCCGCGGATGGGCAGCGTCGTAAACCTCGAGCAGCCGTGCCGTGTCGACGCCGGTGTAGACCTGCGTGGTCGAAAGGCTGGCATGGCCAAGCAGTTCCTGGATGGTCCGCAGGTCGCCGCCGCGCCCGAGCAGGTGCGTAGCGAAGGAATGCCGCAGCGCATGCGGGGTCGCCGTATCGGGCAGGCCGATGGCGGAGCGCAGCCGGCGCATCTCGCGCTGGACGATCGCGGCCCTGAGCGGACCGCCGCGCGCGCCGCGAAAGAGCGGGCCTTCGGATGCGAGATGGAATGGGCAGAGCCTGCGGTAGAGTGCCACGGCGGCCTGCGCCACGGGCAGGACCGGGACCAGCCGCGTCTTGCCACCTTTGCCGGTGACGCGCAGCACGACCTGCCGATTCCCGGCAAGATCCCCGCCGAGCAGCGAAAGTGCTTCCGAGATGCGCAGCCCGCAGCCGTAAAGCAGGGTCAGCACCGCGGCATTGCGGGCTGCGATCCAGGGCTCCTCGGCCAGTTGCTCCCCGGCCGAGACGACGCGCCTTGCATCGTCGGCCGCAAGTGGTTTCGGCAATGATTTCGGCTGGCGAGGGGCGCGCAAAGCCGACGCACCCGCGGCATTGGCTAGCCCGCGGCGCTCCAGGAAGCGAAGCAGCGACCTGATGCCGGCAAGGCCCCGGCCAAGGGTTCGTGCGCCTGCGCCGTCCGAACGCCGAAAAGCCAGGAAGGCGCGCAGGTCGGCGGGACGGAGCGAACCGATTTCGGCAAGGCCGGGCGCTCCGCCGCAATGGCCGGTCAGGAACTGCAGGAATTGACGGCTGTCTCGTTCATAGGCTTCCACGGTGCGGCCGGACAGCCGGCGCTCCCAGGCCAGCATTTCCAGCCAGGCCTGCCTTGCCGACTGCAGGTCGGGTTTGGCGGAAATCAGGAATTCCTGCATCGGCACCATGCCCGGATTCGAGACGACGGGGGAGTCCGGTGAAGCCATCCACGCCGCCCGGGTTCTCGGTTCGCGCCGGACTTTTCGAAAAGCGATTCCCCTTCCCGATCCGGTGCTTTAAGTCACTATCACCGTCAAGTTAGCATTGCGTGAAGCGCCACCGACATGCCGAAGCTCCACTCTCCGATTCTCATGGCGGTCATCGGCGCGCCGCATGGCATCAGCGGCGAGGTCCGCGTAAAACCCTTCACAGCCGAACCGCTTGCCCTGTCTTCCTACGGACCGCTATTTGCCGCCGATGGCAGGTCGTTCGAGATAATTGCGGTCCGACCGCAGGGAGCCGTCGTCATCGCCCGTCTGAAAGGTGTCGCCGACCGAAGCGCTGCCGCGGCGCTTACCGGTACCGAACTCTTCGTCGATCGCGCCGCCTTGCCGCCCGCCACGGAGGAAGGCGAATTCTACCACGCCGACCTGGTCGGGCTGGAGGTGCGCGACGACACCGGGACGGCCGTGGGCGCGGTCACGGCAGTCCAGAATTACGGCGGCGGCGACATTCTCGAACTCGCGCTGCAGGGCCGGGGAAGCGTGCTCGTTCCGTTCACGAGTGCCGCCGTGCCGGAAATCGACATCGCGGCGGGTCTGATCCGCATCGACCCGCTCGCCGCCGGCCTCCTCGAGGATGAACGTGGCGACGAGGTTCCGGAGGAGCGGCCGGAGCCGGCGGGTCGCGGCCGCCGCCGGCTGGCGGGTCGCCCGCGAGGACCGAGGGACACCGGAGGAAACAGGTGACCTTTCGTGCCACGGTGCTCACTCTCTACCCCGAGATGTTCCCCGGGCCGCTCGGCTTGTCGCTGGCCGGGCGGGCGCTCGCCGCCGGAGGCTGGTCTCTCGAAACGGTCCAGATACGGGATTTCGCAAACGACCGGCACCGCAGCGTCGACGATACGCCGGCCGGAGGAGGTGCGGGCCTCGTCATGCGCGCCGACGTGCTCGCCCGGGCGATAGACCACGCCGCGCCCGGGGGGGATACCCGCCCGAGACTGTTGATGAGTCCGCGCGGAACGCCACTGAGGCAGAAGCACGTCCGCGATCTGGCCGCCGCCCCTGGCTTGTTGATCGTCTGCGGCCGCTTCGAGGGCATCGACCAGCGGGTCATCGACCGGCGGGGCCTCGAGGAAATGTCGATCGGCGATTTCGTCCTGTCGGGTGGCGAACCGGCGGCGCTCGCTCTGCTCGATGCGGTGGTCCGCCTGCTTCCCGGTGTGATGGGCAACGTGGAGTCCGGCAGGGACGAAAGTTTCGAGAATGGCCTGCTCGAACACCCGCACTACACGAGGCCGCAGATGTTCGAGGGAGAAGCGATCCCCGACGTGCTCGTTTCCGGCGATCATGCACGGGTGGCCGCCTGGCGGCGAAGCGAGGCTGAACGCCTCACCGCCCAGCGCCGCCCCGACCTGTTATCCGCCCACCGGGCGGGATCGGCAGGCAAAAATTCCCGCTCCAAGGCGTGACAAGCATAACGATTTCGTGTATCGCCGCGCCCGAACCGGAAGATTTGTCTCCCGGATCCGTCACGAGAACAGTGAATTCGCCCCTGCTCCAGCGTTCGCGGAGCATAGCCGAGCTGCTTCAGGCAATCGGCGAGTGACGGGCGCTCTGGCTGATCGAAAGCAAGAAAGAGGATTGTCGAGATGGACATCATCCGTCAGCTCGAGGCCGAGCAGGCCGCCAAGATCGAAGCCAGGCGCACGCTTCCCGAATTCCAGCCCGGCGATACGGTGCGCGTGCAGGTGCGGGTTACCGAGGGCTCCCGGACTCGCGTCCAGGCCTATGAGGGCGTCGTCATCGCGCGTTCCGGATCGGGGCTTCACGAGAACTTCACGGTTCGCAAGATTTCCTACGGGGAGGGCGTCGAACGCGTTTTCCCGGTTTATTCGCCGATGGTCGAGGCGGTCGAGATCGTCCGCCGCGGCAAGGTCCGGCGCGCCAAGCTCTATTACCTGAGGGACCGTCGGGGCAAGTCGGCTCGTATCTCTGAAAACACCGGCGTCCGGGCCCGCAAGCTCAACGATCTCGAACGGGATGCGCTGGCTGCCGAGAAGGCGAAGGTCGAAGCGGAGAAGGTAGCCGCCGCGCAGGCGCTGGCTGCCGAGAAAGCCGCCCAGGACGCTGCTGAAAAGGCCGCTCAGGACGCCGCCGAGAAGGCCACCCAGGACGCCGCCGAGTAGGCGTTGGCGGCCGCGCCGCCGAAAGTCGCCTCGAACGGAAGATTTGTTCGCAAGGCGCGGACGGCTGCGCCGTTGTTCCCTGGCCCGACATCGATCTTGCGCCAGCCGGCTTCGTCCCCCACATTCCGGGTAAAGGAGTGAGGAGCATGGCCGACAACGCAGCCCGACCCCGGCACTCGCGCCGGTCCGCCGACGCGCCGATGAGCGATCCCGGCCTTGCCGAAAGCTTCTGGCGGACCGTCAGGCGCGCGGCACGGCAGGTGCCGTTCATGGAAGAGGTGGTCGCGGCCTATTACTGCGCTCTCGACGGCCAGACGCCGCTGCCGGCCAAAGCCATCCTGCTCGGGGCGCTTGCCTACTTCGTACTGCCGGCAGATTCCATCCCGGACCTTCTACTTGGGTTCGGCTTCACTGACGATGTCGCGGTGCTGACGGCAGCCATCAGCGCGGTGCGTGCCAACATGACGCCGGCCCATCGTCTCGCCGCCAGGCAGGCGCTCGCCGGGCAGTCCTGACGCTGATCTTCGCACGGGCTGCCCGCCAGTCAAACTCTTGCCGCTTTTTCGCTTTTCATCTCTGCGCTGGTTTGGGTGTGCGGCCCCTGAACGGCTTGGGTGCGCAACGGGCGGCGATGCCGGATGGTGAGGTTCATCGTTTGGTAACCCAGATTAATTCAATATGAAGCGGTGGGGCGGGGGCTGCATCCGGCCTGCCCAAGGCACAGCATGCAAAAGACAGGAAGAGCGATGCGCGGAGCAATACTCATTTTGGCAGGTCTGGCGCTTGCGACGGCCGGTCCGGCTATCGCCCAGACTGCAAGGAAAATGGCCGAGCACGGTGATTGGGCGACGTACAGCTATCAGGCACAGAACGGCAAGGTTTGCTACGTGCTGACCGTACCCAAGCCGAATTCCATGGAACCCAAGAATCTGGACCACGGGGACATGTTCTTCTTCGTCAGCCAGCGCCCTGGCCAGTCGATCTCCTACGAGCCGCAATTCATAGCTGGCTATAATCTAAGGGAAGGATCGAAGGTCGCGGTGACGATCGGCGACAAGAAGTTTTCGATGCGCTGATCGATGCGATGAAAGGTGGCTCCGACATGCGCGTTCAGGCACAGTCAGGCCGCGGCAATGCCACCAGTTATTCCTTCTCCCTGAAGGGCATCTCCGCTGCATTGAGTTCCATTTCCAGCTGCAAATAAGCACCTGGTCGCCGGCCGGGCGGTTCCTGGTCTTCCTGCGGATTCACCTGGCCACCGGAGCGGCACGGTGACGCTTGCCGGCGCTCGTGATATGTGCGCCGCAGCGCCGTCTCCGGCAACACCAGGCTCCAGGCTCGCTTCGACATGATTTTGTCTCTCGACCTCCATTCCGCCGCGGACCGCTCGGCCCTTGCAAAAAGAGCCGCGACACCGGAGAAGCCCTCATTGATAGGCCTGTCCCGCGTCGAGCTCGCGGAGACGCTGGTTGCAGCCGGCATCGTCCCCGAGCGGCAGGCCAGGATGCGGGCGCAGCAGCTCTGGCACTGGCTTTATGTGCGCGGCGTCCCGGCATTCTCCGAGATGTTCAATATTTCGAAGGAACTGCGGTCGGCGCTCGAGGAACGGTTCTCGATTTCGCGGCCGGAGATTGTCGAGGAGCAGGTCTCTTCCGACGGCACGCGAAAGTGGCTTTTCCGCTTTCCGCCGCGCGGCGCCGGCCGACCGGTCGAAATCGAAACAGTCTACATTCCCGAGGAAGGTCGCGGCACGCTGTGCATTTCGAGCCAGGTCGGCTGCACCCTGACCTGCTCCTTCTGTCATACGGGAACCCAGAAGCTCGTCCGAAATCTTACCGCGGAAGAGATTCTCGCCCAGCTGCTGGCTGCGCGCGACCGGCTCGGCGATTTTCCCGACCGCGACACTCCCGACGGCGCCATCGTTCCCGCCGAGGGACGCAAGGTCTCCAACATCGTCATGATGGGCATGGGCGAGCCGCTCTACAATTTCGAGAATGTAAAGAAGGCACTGCTGATTGCCTCGGACGGGGACGGACTGTCCCTGTCGAAGCGCCGCATCACGCTGTCGACGTCCGGCGTGGTGCCGGAAATCCTGCGTGCCGGCGAGGAGATCGGCGTCATGCTGGCCATCTCGCTCCACGCCACCAACGACGATCTTCGCGACCTTCTGGTGCCGATCAACAGGAAATATCCGCTCAAGGAGCTGATCGCCGCCTGCCGCGCCTATCCCGGGCTTTCAAACGCCAGGCGCATCACCTTTGAATATGTGATGCTGAAGGACGTCAACGACAGCTTTGCCGACGCAAAAGCGCTGGTTCGGCTGCTCAGGGGCATTCCGGCCAAGATCAACCTGATCCCGTTCAATCCCTGGCCGGGCAGCAACTATCAATGCTCCGACTGGGAGACCATCGAGAGGTTCGCGGACTTCATCAACGGGGCCGGCTACGCGTCTCCGATCCGTACTCCCCGCGGCCGCGACATATTGGCGGCATGCGGGCAGCTGAAGTCGGAATCGGAGCGCATGAAGAAAACCGACCGGCTGGCGCTCGAGGCAATGATGATCGCCGGACACGGCGCGTGAGCTGCCTGCCGGGACAGGTTCTGCCGTGCCGCTCCGGGTGTGTTCACGAGGGACGTCTGCCGTTCCGCCCCTGCTGCGCCCCCTCCGCAGCCAACCCGCTCAAATGAACGGTCACGAAGGGTGACGTCGATTATCGCCTGTCTGCTCCGCGTCGCCGTGGCTCTTTTCGGCTATGTCCTGTCATGCCTGGCCGCGAGCGTCTTTCTTCACCTGCTGTTCTTCGGCGCCCAGGATCTTGCCGCCGAGGACGCACGGGAGATCGCCGTCGCATCGAGCCTCGTCTCGATACCCGTGCTGGCCCTCGTCATTTCCTGGT
>JAJFMR010000108.1 GCA_020696915.1 Rhizobiaceae bacterium
CGACAAGCCGGCGATTCGGAGGAAATTCTCTAACGCCGCCGCTTAGCCTGCTCGAGGACGAAAATCCTCAACGCGGAAGAAAGATTGCCGTCGCGGGGACGATCGGCATCGATCTCGGCCACCAGCGCGGCGAGGCCGATCCTGCGCTCCGCGGCAATGCCGCAAAGGTCGTCGAAAAAGGGCTTTTCGAGCGAGAAACTGGTTCGGTGCCCCTTGATCGAGATAGACCGCTTGCGGACGGGACTCAACTTTCGCGGTCGTCCGGCTCGCGCCGGTGCCCGTCGATGAACGCGGCGGATCGCTCCTTCTCGATGCGCTGGCGCTGTTTCTCGGCCTTGGACCTGCCATGCAGAACGCGGTTCTCGGCCCTTCGCGGCGTCGCTTGCCACCGTCTTTTCCGGCTCCGGCTTTTTCCTGGGCTCGGAGGCCTTGGCGGCCGGCGCCGGTTCGAGTCGTGGCTTGGGCGGGGCCTTTGCCGGCAATGCCGGCGCCTGTTCGGTCTTGACGTCGAATTCGAGCTCGAAATTGACGGAAGGGTCATAGAAACCCCGAACCGCCGAGAACGGTATCTCCAGTCGCTCGGGGACGTCGGAGAAGGAAAGTCCGACCTCGAAGCCGGTGTCGTTCACCTTCAGGTCCCAGTACTGGAACTGGATGACGATGGTCATCTGTTCGGGATAGCGCTCGCGCAGCCTCGTCGAAATGCGCACGCCCGGCGCGCCGGTCAGGAAGGTGATGAAAAAGTGATGGTTGCCGGGAAGCCCGGTCCGCGCGACCTCGGCCAGCACCTTGCGCATGACGCCGCGCAGCGCTTCCTGGGCGAGAATGTCGTAACGGATGTGGTCTTCGGCCATGCGCCCGCAGCTTCGTGGAATCGAGCATTAGCTGTAATCAAGCTCGAGGCTTGCGTAAACCGGATATGGAGGTCCGGATGCAGCCAGCAAGCGCAAGGACGAGATCGAGGAAGTGGAGGTTTCTGTTGCCAGGTACCTCCGAACCCCGCCTAGAAGTGCGAACCCCTAGGGCTTGATTTGAAGCTGTCGCACCGCATTAAGCGGCGAGACGTGCTTCCGCATAGTTGTCGTTGGCAACTATAAGGTCAGCCCGATAACGGTGGTACAATGCCGGGCAAAAGCACGATCTTTACACCTTCGTCGATCCTGTTTCGCCCCCATCAGAAGCCGCTCGCTCGCAAGCGGCTTGTGGTGGAGGCGCCGGGTACCGCCCCCGGGTCCGAACGGCTTATTACATCGCCTGTTTATCGCCATAGCCGGCAAGCCGGCACTCCCTATATAGGGCCCAGTCGCGGCGATTGGAAGGGCTGCCCCGGGCCGGCGCTGCATCGTCGCGGCGCGCCGTCAGCCGTTCCGGTAGGTGTAGCTGTAGCCGTTCAGCGCGGGCGCGCCCCCGAGATGGGCGTAGAGAACTTTGGATCCTTCGGGGAAAAAGCCCTTCTTCACCAGATCGATCAGACCCTGCATGGATTTGCCCTCGTAGACAGGGTCGGTGATCATCGCCTCGGTGCGGGCGGCCAGCCGGATCGCCTCGCTTGTCTCCCTGCTCGGCACGCCATAGGCCGGATATGCGTAATCCGGGTTGATGACGATCTCGTCGTCGCGAACCTGGCGTCCAAGACCGACGAGTTCGGCCGTGTTGTCGACGATCCCACGCACCTGGGCGCGCAGCTGGCCGGGAGTGCCCGAGCCGTCGATGCCGATCACGCGGTCGGCGCGGCCGTCCGCGGCAAAGCCCACGATCATGCCGGCCTGGGTGGAGCCGGTGACCACGCACACGATAATGTAATCGAACCGGATTCCCATGCGGGCCTCCTGTTCGCGAACCTCTTCGGCAAACCCGACATAGCCAAGCCCGCCGTATTTGTGCACCGATGCGCCGGCGGGGATCGCATAGGGCACTCCGCCGGCGTCGCGAACGGATTGCAGCGCGTCTTCCCAGCTCCGGCGGATGCCGATGTCGAACCCGTCGTCCACAAGCCGGCTGTCGGCGCCCATCAGGCGGGTCAACAGGATGTTGCCGACGCGGTCGTAAACGGCGTCGTCATGGGGAACCCAGGACTCCTGGATCACGACGCACTTCATGCCGATCTTTGCCGCCGTTGCTGCAACCATGCGCGTATGGTTGGACTGCACGCCACCTATGGAGACCAGCGTATCGGCTCCCGAGGCGATTGCGTCGGGCACGATATATTCGAGCTTGCGCAGCTTGTTGCCACCCATCGCAAGGCCCGAGTTGCAGTCGTCACGTTTCGCGAAGATCTGCACCTTGCCGCCGAGCGCCGCGGTCAGGCGCGGCAGGTGCTCGATAGGGGTGGGGCCGAAAGTGAGATTGTAGCGTTCGAACTTGTCCAGCAGCATGCCGGTCTCCTGAGCTTTGACATGGCGAGGCTTGTAGCAGAAGCGTCGCGAAAGGTGCTTTCGAAGACGGTGGAAAACCCAACGGCCCGATGCGCGGCGTGCCCCCCGCTCCCAACCTTCCTATATGATCGGGCAAACCAGAGTCGACCGATGCGCCAGTACCTCGATCTCCTGCAGCATGTTCTCGAACACGGGGCGGACCGCCCGGACCGCACCGGCACCGGGACGCGGTCGGTGTTCGGCTGGCAGATGCGGTTCGACCTAGCGCAGGGGTTTCCCGTCACCACCACCAAGAAGCTGCACCTGAAGTCGATCATCCACGAGCTTCTGTGGTTTCTCGCCGGCGATACCAACATCGGCTATCTCAACGAGAACGGCGTGACGATCTGGGACGAATGGGCCGATGAGAACGGTGATCTCGGACCGGTCTATGGCCGCCAGTGGCGTTCATGGCCGGATGGGCGCGGCGGCGAGATCGACCAGATCGCCAACCTTCTCGTGGCGCTCCGAAAGAACCCGCATTCCCGCCGGCTGATCGTTTCAGCCTGGAATCCGGCGGAAGTGGAGGCGATGGCGCTGCCGCCCTGCCACTGCCTTTTCCAGTTCTACGTGGCCGACGGAAAACTGTCTTGCCAGCTCTACCAGCGGTCGGCCGACATCTTCCTGGGCGTGCCGTTCAACATCGCGTCTTACGCATTGCTGACGTTGATGATTGCCCAGGTGTCGGGGCTGAAGCCCGGCGACTTCGTCCATACGCTGGGCGACGCGCATCTCTATTCCAACCATTTCGACCAGGCCCGCCGGCAACTGGCGCGGACGCCGAAACGGCTGCCGCTGATGCGTCTCAACCCGGCCGTCAAGGACCTGTTTTCCTTCCGCTACGTGGATTTCCAGCTCGAGAACTACGTGGCGGACGGCGCGATCGCCGCACCGATAGCCGTGTAGCGATTCACAAGCCGCTCACGCGCTTTCGAGGAAGCCCCTGATTATGCCGATCTGCCGTTCGTCGGCCAGCGTGGGAGCGTGGCCGCAACCCTGGATGGTGATCAAATCGGGGTTCGGGCCGCGGGCGGTCATCGCTTCGGCCACTTCCGCCGAAAGCACGTCCGAGGCCTCGCCGCGCAAAAGCAGGGTCCTTGCCTCGACAGCGTCGTATCTGTCCCAGACGTCGAGGTCGGCCCTGTGGTGCGTGAACTGGCTGACGATTTCCGGATCGTAGTGGACGGTGACCCTGCCGGCATCGGTGCGGCGGGCCGAGGTGTCGGCCATGCGCCGCCAGAACGCGTCCGTGTTGTCGCCGAACGGCGCATAGGTCCTGCGCAGCCACGACTCCAGTTCGGCGATGGTGTCGTAGACCGGCGGCGCGCCGACATAGGCTGCAATCCGGCTCAAGCCGGCGACCGGGATGTCGGGCCCGATGTCGTTGAGGACCAGATGGGTGATCAGCCCCTTCATCCTTCCGGCCGCCAGCGTCACGCCGATCAGGCCGCCCATCGACGTGCCCACCCAGCGGAGCGATGAGGCTCGGTAATGGGCGAACAGGCTGACGGCGACGTCGCCGAAGACGCGGTAGGAGTAGTCGATCGACGCATCCCGCGCCCAGCTCGACAGGCCGCGCCCGATCGTGTCGGGGCAGATGACCAGGTAGCTGTCCGACAGCGCGCGGGCCGCCTCGTCGAAATCGCGCCCGGTCCGGGCAAGGCCGTGCCACATGACGAGCAGCGGCTTTTCCGGATCACCCCACTCCGTCACGTGGATCTCGAACCCGGCGGCCGGGACGTAGACGGATCGCGGTTCGCTCATCGGCGCACACTTTTCTTCATTGGGGTTCCCGCCATTGCGGCTGGCCAGGAAGTAGAGAGACGACCGTGGCGCTTCAATATCGTATGAATAGGGACATGAGCCCAGCCGTGACCAGACCGAAATCCCTACCTGCCCGCATTCGGGCACGCGCCTGTCTCCTGCCGGATGTCGGCGGCATTCGGCTGGCAGCGTGAGAGTGCCAGACCAGCGATGCTCCGCGGCTCCGGCCGCCGCCCCAGCTTGGGTGCTTGCGACGCCGCGCCCGGGAAAAGGAGGATGAAGGTTGTCCAGCACGACCACGAGCGGAACGCCGGCGCTGCCGATGCAAAAGGACCGGACGATGCGGATTTCCATCTACGCTGCGGTTGCACTGAACGGCGCGATCGGACGGGACGGCGGGCTGCCATGGCGCCTTTCGACCGATCTGCGTCGCTTCAAGGCCGCGACCCTGGGCAAGCCCCTGATCATGGGCCGCAAGACGTGGGAGAGCTTTCCGCGCCGACCATTGCCGGGACGGCTGAACATCGTGGTGACGCGGCAGGAGAACTACGCCGCCGAAGGGGCGGAAACGGCTTCTTCCCTCGATGAGGCGCTGTCTCTGGCGGCCGGACGCAGCGCGGGTGGCGACGAGGTCTGCATCATAGGCGGCGGTGAAATCTACCGTCAGGCGATGGCCATCGCCGATTCTCTCAAGCTGACCCGCGTGCTTGCCGAGGTCGATGCCGACACGTACTTTCCGCCGATCGACCCGCACGAATGGCGGCTGGTCGACGAACAGGACTTCCCGCGCGGCGAAAAGGACACGCATGCGACGCGCTACGCTGTTTACGAGCGGCGCGCAGCAGTGCATTGAGACATGGTTCGCGGTTGGCGGGCGGCCGGAGCAAAAGTCCGTCGCCTTTGGGGCCCGCGTTGAAAGCGCCCCCGCCCATCCCTATAGAAGGGAAGCGGGAGCGCGCCGCCACGGCGCGGCGCATGGGTTAACACCGAAAGGACTTGCATGCCCTGGAACGACAAGAGCGGCGGCGGCCCCTGGGGCGGCGGCAACAATGGCGGGCCGTGGGGCCAGGGGCCCCGCGGTCCCGGCGGGCCGCAGGGTTCGCCTCCCGACCTCGAGGACATCATTCGCCGCGGCCAGGACCGGCTGAAGCAGGCACTGCCGGGCGGCGGCCGCGCAAGCCCGGCCCTGTTCGGCCTCATAGCAGTCGGCCTGCTGGCGCTGTGGCTGTTCCAGGCGATCTACACGGTGCAGCCGGACGAGCTCGCGGTCGAGCTGCGGTTCGGACAGCCGAAGCAGGATCTTTCGGAGCCGGGCCTGCATTTCCATTGGTGGCCGGTGGAGACCGTGGAAATTGCCAATACTGCCGAGAAGCTGGTGGGCCTCGGTGAGGTCCGCGGCAACACATCGTCCGGGCTGATGCTGTCCGGCGACCAGAACATCGTCGACGTGAAGTTCTCGATTGCCTATCAGGTAGCCGATCCCAATGCCTATCTGTTCAACGTGGCGAATGCCGACGAAATGGTGCGGCAGATCGGCGAAAGCGCGATGCGCGAGTCCGTCGGCCGGCGGCCCGCGCAGGATATCTTCCGCGACGATCGCCAGGGCATCGCCGACGATGTGCGCGCCATCATCCAGACCACGCTCGACCAGTATGGTACCGGACTTGCGATCAACGCCATTTCCATCGAGGACGCGGCGCCGCCGCGCGAAGTGGCCGACGCCTTCGACGAGGTGCAGCGAGCCGAGCAGGACGAGGACCGTTTCGTGGAGGAATCCAACCAGTATTCCAACCAGCGGCTCGGCCAGGCGCGCGGCGAGGCCGCACAGATTCGCGAAGAGGCAGCCGCCTACAAGAACCGGATCGTCCAGGAGGCCGAAGGCGAGGCGCAGCGCTTCATCTCGGTCTACGATGAATATGCCAAGGCTCCGGAAGTGACGCGCGAGCGGCTGTTCATCGAAACCATGGAAAAGGTGCTCGGCGGCTCCAACAAGGTCATCGTCGGGCAAGGCAGCGGCCAGGGCGTAATTCCCTACCTGCCGCTGCCCGAACTGCAGAAGCGGGCGCCCGCCGCCGAAGGTGCCGCGCCCGCCCCCCAAGGAGCCAATTGATGGCAAACCGTCTCCCGCTGATTGCCGTCGTCGCTGCCCTGCTCCTTTTTCTGCTGTATTCGGCGGTCTTCGTCGTCAACGAACGGCAGCAGGCGATCGTGCTCCGCTTCGGCGAAATCGTCGATGTCAAGGAAGAGCCCGGGATTTACTTCAAGGCGCCGTTCCCGTTCTTCGAGGCCGACAATGTGCAGCTCATCGAAGACCGCGTCATGCGGTTCGATCTCGACGACATCCGCGTCCAGGTCTCGGGCGGCAAGTTCTACGAAGTCGACGCGTTCGTCGCCTACCGCATCTCCGACCCGCGGACGTTCCGCCAGGCTGTTTCGGGCAGTGTCGAGCTGGCCGAGCAGCGGCTGAGGACCCGCCTCGACGCCGCGCTGCGGCGCGTTTACGGCGTGCGCGGCTTCGAGGCTGCTCTATCGGAGGAGCGCGCCGAAATGATGCGCGAAGTCGCCGACCAGCTCCGCCCCGACGCTACCTCGCTCGGCCTCGAGATCGAGGACGTGAGGATCAGGCGCACCGACCTGACGGCCGAGGTGTCGCAGCAGACCTATGAGCGCATGAAGGCCGAACGCCTGGCCGAGGCCGAGCGTCTGAGGGCGCGCGGCCGCGAGGCCGCGCAACGTATCCGCGCCCGCGCCGACCGCGAGGTGGTGGAGATCGTCGCGGAGGCCCGCCGCGAATCCGAGATCCTGCGAGGCGAGGGCGAGGCGCAACGGAACGCCATCTTTGCGGACGCTTTCGAGCGGGACCAGGGTTTCTTCGAGTTCTACCGGTCGATGATCGCCTACGCCAATGCCCTGCAGGGGACCGGGACCACGATGGTGCTGTCGCCGGATTCGGAGTTCTTCCGCTTTTTCCGGGGCTCGGATGGGGCGACAGGTGCTGCCGGCGCTCCGGCAGGCGGTGCACTTCCGGCGCCCCAGTCTGGGCCGGCTGCCGAAGCGCTTCCTCCGTCAGATCGGCCCGCCTCGCAATCCGAGGGGCCCGCAGCCGACGCCCTGCCGTCGGCAGATCAGCCCGCCTCGCAGTCCGAAGGGCCTGCAGCCGGCGCCCTGCCGCCGACAGATGGGCCGGCCTCGCAATCCGAGGGGCCCGCAGCCGACGCCCTGCCGCCGGCGGATCCCGGATCGGGCGACGTGACCGGCGCCAACCCTTGACGCGGATCAGCCGGTGTCGGATTTCGTTGCCGCGCTCGGTCTTGTTCTGGTTATCGAGGGTCTGGTCTATGGCGGCTTTCCCGAACTCGCGAAACGGCTCGCCACCGAGGTTCACGCCACTCCCGAACATGTGCTGCGAATAGCCGGACTGGCGGCCATCGCAGCCGGCGTCGGCCTCGTCTGGCTGGTGCGCGGGTAACGGAGGATTTATCCGGCCGCAAATGGCCAAGGTCGCAAACACGCCCTAATTTGCACCATCATGGGAACGGCCGGCGTCGGACCGCGCCGCCGTTTCAGGCTCCGGGAGCAACGCATGACACTGAAACTCCTTCTGCCCGCGTTGCGAAGGGCGTGGCTTTCGGCAGCGCTGGTGCTGGCCGCCGCCGGCGCAGCCATGCCGACGCTGCCGACCGGGGCCGCCGCCCAGGCGGTCGCGCCGCCGCGTCCCCCGCAGCAAGGTTCCCCGCAGCCGGGTACCGCGCCGGTACCGAACGGGCCGGCTTCGGTGGCCGATCTCGCCGAGGGTCTGCTGGAAGCGGTCGTCAACATCTCCACCTCGCAGAGCGTCAGTGGTTCGGAGGGCGAGGGCACTGTGCCGCTTCCCGAGGCGCCCGAGGGCTCGCCCTTCCAGGACTTCTTCGATGACTTCTTCAGGGATCGCCGAGGCGGCCCCGGCCAGCAGATGCAGTCGCTGGGCTCCGGGTTCGTCATTGATGCGGTGGAAGGCATTCTCGTCACCAACAACCATGTCATCACCGATGCCGACGAGATCGAGGTCAATTTTTCAGATGGTTCCAAGCTCAAGGCCGAGCTGGTCGGAACCGATACGAAGACCGACATCGCCGTCCTCAAGGTCGATCCCACGCTGAAGAAACTCAAGGCGGTGACCTTCGGCGATTCCGACCGGATGCGGATCGGCGACTGGGTGATGGCGATCGGTAATCCATTCGGACTGGGCGGCACGGTCACGGTCGGCATCATTTCGGCACGGAACCGCGACATAGACGCGGGCCCCTACGACGACTTCATCCAGACCGACGCTGCGATCAACCGCGGCAATTCCGGCGGTCCGCTCTTCAACATGTATGGCGAGGTCGTCGGCATCAACACGGCGATCATCTCCCCATCCGGCGGTTCGATC
>JAJFMR010000530.1 GCA_020696915.1 Rhizobiaceae bacterium
CCCACCCTCCTTTTCATCCTGGCGTCGGCTGTGGCCCGTAGAGCATGTCGGCGCGCTTCTGGAAGGCGTCCGCGAACATCCGAAAGCCGCGGTCGAACATCGCACCCATCAGGGCGCCGAGGATGCGGCTCTTGAACTCGTAGTCGATGAAGAAATGAACCGTCGAGCCGCCGCCTTCCAGCGGCTCGAAGCGCCACTCGTTGGTGAGGTAGCGGAACGGACCATCGAGGTATTTCACGTCGATCGTCGTCTCGTCTGGTTTCAGCAGAACCTGCGTGGTGAACGTCTCACGGATCGCCTTGTAGCCGACCGTCATGTCGGCAACGAGCACGGTGCGGCCATCGCGCTCCCGCCGCTGACGCACCGTCAGCGCTTCGCAGAGCGGCAGGAACTGCGGATATTTTTCCACGTCGGCGACGAGCGCGAACATTCTGTCCGGCGCATGGCCGGTGCGGCGCGTGGTTTCGAACTTCGGCATCAGTCCCGAGCGCCGGGGCGGCTCCTGAGCTGCGCGTCGCGTGCGGCCCGCAATCTTTGAAAGTCGTCTCCGGCGTGGTGCGATGACCGGGTCAGCGGACTGGAGGCCATCAGGAGAAATCCCTTGGTCCTGCCGATCGTTTCGTACGATTTGAACTCCTCGGGGGTCACGAAGCGTTTCACCGGATGATGCTTGCGCGAGGGTTGCAGGTATTGGCCGATCGTCATGAAGTCGACGTCGGCCGAGCGCAGGTCGTCCATCACCTGCAGCACTTCGTGGCGCTCCTCGCCGAGGCCGACCATGATCCCGGATTTCGTGAACATCGCGGGGTCGAGTTCCTTGACGCGCTGCAGGAGGCGCAGCGAATGGAAGTAGCGCGCGCCGGGGCGAACGGTCAGATAGTTGGACGGCACCGTCTCGAGATTGTGGTTGAAGACATCGGGCCTTGCCGCCACGACGATCTCCAGCGCACCTTCCTTGCGCAGGAAGTCCGGGGTGAGGATTTCAATGGTCGTGGCCGGCGTCGCGGCGCGAATGGCAGCGATCACCTCAGCGAAATGCCTGGCGCCGCCATCCAGGAGATCATCCCTGTCGACGGAGGTGACGACGACATGCATCAGCCCCATCGTCCTGACCGCATGGGCGACCCGCTCGGGCTCGCCAGCATCGAGCGCCCCCGGAATTCCGGTCGCGACATTGCAGAAGGCACAGGCGCGCGTGCAGATTTCGCCCATGATCATGAAGGTGGCGTGCTTCTTGTCCCAGCATTCGCCGATATTGGGACAGCCGGCCTCCTCGCAGACCGTCACCAGCCTGTTCGATCTGACGATGTCGCGGGTTTCGGAATAGCCTTTCGAGCCGGGCGCCCTGACACGTATCCAGTCCGGCTTGCGCAATACTTCGGAGTCCGGGCGGTGCGCCTTTTCGGGATGACGCGGCCGCGGCGGATTGGCGAGGCGATCGACCAGCGTGACCATCCGCTATTGACCTGCCAAGGCTGTCGCCGGCAGGACCGGGACACATGCACCCACTTTTCGCATGCCGTGATTTTCCTGTTCCACATTCCGCGGGGCGAGCCGCCGCCTCTCATTCAGATCGCATATAGTCCGCTTCGCCGGCGGCCAACAGTGCAGCCGGCGCAACCGCCCTATGCGTTAAGCGCGCGACCGTAGGCGTCGCCCCGATGAGCTGCCCGGTCTTGCCGTCGAAGACGGTCTTGGCCAGGCCCTGGTCCTCCCCGAGCGCGATGGCCTTGCCGTTGGCGACGAAGGGGAAGCGCCCGACGCGGACCTCGTAGCCGGCTTCCCGGGCCTTCGCCTCGGTCAGGCCAACGGAGGCGACCTGCGGATTGCAGTAGGTGCAACCTGGAATCTTGAGCTTGTCCATGGGGTGGACGTTGGCCAGCCCGGCGATCTTCTCGACGCATATTACCGCCTCGTGCTCGGCCTTGTGGGCCAGCATGGGCGGCCCCGCGACATCGCCGATGGCGTAGATGCCGGGCACGTTCGTTCGGCAATGGCCGTCGACGACGATCGTGCCACGCTCCGTCTTCACGCCGAGCTTCTCGAGGCCGAGGTCCTCGACGTTGCCCTGCACGCCGACCGCCGAGATCATTCGATCGGCGGTGATCTTCTCGACCTTGCCGCCCTTCAGCTCGACATGCGCGGTGATCGAGCCGGCGCTCTTCTCGACCTTCGTCACCTTGGCCTCGAGCAGGATCTTCATGCCCCGCCTTTCGAACTGCTTCCTGGCGAATGCCGAGATCTCGGCATCCTCCACCGGCATCACGGCAGGCAGTATCTCGACGACCGTCACGTCCACACCCAGCGCATCATAGAAGGAGGCAAACTCGATACCTATCGCGCCCGATCCCATCACCAGGAGCGATTTTGGCATCTGGGGCGGCACCATGGCCTCGAAATACGTCCAGATCAGCTCGCCGTCCGGTTCGAGACCCGGCAGCGCCCGCGGCCTTGCACCGGTCGCAAAGATGATGTGCCTGGCCTCGTAGGCGCCTTCGCCCAGAGTGTTCTTCGGCAGCGGAGCCTGCGGCTCCATCGGCTTCCTGGAACTCTTTGCGACCTCGATCCGGTTCGGGCCGGTGAGCCTCCCCTCGCCCCAGATCACGTCGACCTTGTTCTTCTTCATCAGGAAGCCGACGCCGGCGTTCATGCGTTGCGCGATGCCGCGTGAGCGGTCGACGATCGCCTTCAGGTCCGGCGTCGCCTTGCCGTCGATCCTTACTCCATAGGCTTTCGCATGCTGGGCGTACTGGAAGATCTCGGCGGACCGGAGAAGCGCCTTGGTCGGAATGCAGCCCCAGTTGGAGCAGATTCCGGCCAGATGCTCGCGCTCGACGAGTGCGGTCTTCATCCCGAGTTGCGCGGCGCGGATCGCCGCTATGTAGCCGCCCGGTCCGGCGCCGATGACGATGACATCGTAGGGACTAGCCATGCATGCTCACCTCGGTATCTCTGTCGTTGCGTTTCACGGCCTGTTGCGGTCCCTGCGGTGCGGAGCCGGCCATCGTCAGAGCTCCAGCATCACACGAACGATCGGCGCCAGTGCCTCGCCGATCGCGCGGGTGCTTTCGGCGTCGAGATGCACGCCATCGAGCGCCGAGGACGTCGCGACGCTGCCGGCGTCAAAGAAGCCGCAGCCGAGTTCCTCCGCAAGCGCCGAATATTGCGAGGCCAGCTGTCGGGAGGCTTCGAGCCTGTGGCCGAACATCTCCGCGAACTCCACGTTCTGCGTGGGGGCAAGCGGCGGCGGCGAAACGATCAGCACGTCCGGCGGTTTTGCATCGAGCGGGTAGGCGTGACCTCGCACGATGCCGATCAGCCGGGCCATACCCTGCCGCGCCGGCAGCGGATGGCCGTGCACCCAAGGCTTCATGTCGTTCGAACCGAGCATGATGACGACGAGGTCGAGAGGCGAATGGCTTTCGAGCACCGTCGGCAGCACTCGGGCGCCGTTGCGATCAGCGCCGGAGAGGTAATCGTCGAATGCCGTGGTGCGGCCGTTCAATCCCTCCGCGACGACGTTGACGCTGCCGCCGAGGCCGGCCTCAAGCACGCTTGGCCAGCGGTCCTCGATGCCATGCCGCGAGGGGCCGTCGGGATCGTAGCCCCAGGTCAGCGAGTCGCCGTAGCAAAGGATCGTCTTGCGTGCCCGCTCAGCCATGCGGCGTTGCCTGGCGGAATTGCGCAAGGTCAGGTTCCGGGATCGGCTTCATGGGCATCAGACCAGCATACCGATCGGGTTCTCGATATATCGCCTGAAGGCGCCGAGCAATTCGGCCCCAAGCGCGCCGTCGACAGCGCGATGGTCGGTCGACAGCGTCACCGACATGATCGTGGCTATGCGAACTTCGCCTTTCCTTGCCACGGCCCGCTCCTCGCCGGCGCCGACCGCAAGAATGGTTGAATGCGGTGGATT
>JAJFMR010000109.1 GCA_020696915.1 Rhizobiaceae bacterium
TGATGAACCCGGATTTCGCAGCGCTGGCCCGAGCCTACGGAGGCCATGGCGAAACGGTCGAAGAAACCGCGGATTTCGCGCCTGCTTTCGAGCGGGCGCGGGCCAGCGGCAAGCCTTCGATCATCGAGATTCGTCTGGATCCGGAAGCGATTACCCCGGCCCGCACGCTGACCGATATTCGCGAAGGGCGCTGACGGCGAGAGAATTTCGCTCCGATCTGTCGGATTGCCTGAGCGCCGTGCGTCTTCGGGTCACCGCTCGGCCTTTGAGGGCGAGGACAATCAAGAGGAGAGAGTTCATGTTTCGCACCGCCCTCATTGCCGCGGCCCTGTGTCTGGCCGGCCCCGCCGCCGAGGCCCAGGTTGCCGGCGACCGCGTCGAGGTGAACGGCATGCAGATGTACTACGAAGTTTCCGGCGAGGGCGATCCGCTGGTCGTGCTGCACGGCGCCTACATGAACATTCCCACCATGGGCGCGATCATCCCGATGCTGGCCAGGACCCACAAGGTCTATGCGCTCGAGTTGCAGGGTCATGGCCGCACGACCGATATCGACCGCCCCATCACCTATCCGAACCTGGCCGACGACGTCGCAGCCTTCATGGACGCGGTGGGAATCGGCAAGGCGGACGTATTCGGCTACTCGATGGGCGCTGCCGCGGGCCTGCAGCTCGCGATTCGTCATCCCGAAAAGGTCGACCAGTTGGCAGCCGCCTCCGTCGCCTATGATTTCCAAGGCTGGCAGCCGGCCTTCAGGGCCTTCATCCCGCAGATGACCGTCGAGATGTTCACCGGCATGCCGTTGTTCGCCGAGGAATACCGCAGGCTCGCCGCCGACCCGGCCGGCTTCCCCGCCCTTGTCGAAAAGCTGATCGCGCTGGAGAAGGAGCCGATGGCCTGGGAAGAGGAGGTGAAGGCGCTGAAGGCGCCGGTGCTGATCATCGCCGGTGACGCCGACGTTGCCACGCTGGAACATTCGGTCGCCATGTTCCGACTGCTCGGCGGCGGCGAGATGGGCGACATGGGCAAGCCGCTGGCGCAGTCCCGTCTTGCCGTGATGCCTGCCACCTCGCACACCGCCGTCATCATGCAGCCCGACCTGCTCCTCACGTTCATCGAACCGTTCCTGAAGGGCGAGACGCCGAAAGGAATGTTCCCTTAAGGCCAGGGGAGTCCTCCTGAATGGCAGGCTCAACCCCGTAGCGCGGCAGCAGATCCGTCAGGCCCTGCCCCGCCGCCGCCGGAACGCTGCCGCAAGCACACGCCATGGTCACGACGATGACGGAGAAAGGTCCGTCAAACAGGTATCGCAAATTGCCGGCACACCATTGCGTTTTCTTGATATCGTTTTTATCTATGCGTCTGGAGCGCTTCGCAACGGGAGGTCATGTTGAAAAAGGTTTCGGACAAGCTCTACGTCGGCGCCCAGGTGACCCCTGACGACATTCGCCGCGCCGGAGCGGAAGGCATCACCGCCATCGTCAACAATCGGCCGGACGGCGAGGAAGCCGGGCAGCCGGCGGCGGCGGACAATCGCCAGGCCGCGGCGGCCGCGGGACTTGGCTACGCGCACATCCCCGTCGTCTCGGGGCGGATCGAAGAATCCCATGTGCGTGATTTCCAGAAGGCGGTCGGAGCCGCCCGCGGTCCGGTGCTTGCCCACTGCAGGTCCGGCACCCGATCCCTGACGCTTCACGCGATCGGCGAGGTGCTCGACGGCCGCATGGCAAAAGAAGAGGTGATGGCCTTCGGCCAGCGTCTCGGCTTCGACCTTTCGGGGGCGGTGAAGTGGCTCGAAACCAGGGGCCATTGATCCATGGATGGAGCGGAACAGTCATCCGTGCGCGGCAGCAAACCGCTGGTGAAGGCATTCTTCGACAAGCGCACCTGCTCGGTGCAATACGTCGTCGCCGACCCCGGAACGATGAAATGCGCGATAATCGACCCGGTCCTCGACTTCGACGAGAAGTCGGGCGCAACCGGTAGGCAACACGCCGACGCCATCCTCGACTATGTCGGTGATCAAGGGTTCGAGGTCGAGTGGATCCTCGACACCCATCCCCACGCCGACCACTTCACCGCAGCCCGCTATCTCAGGGAGAAGACCGGCGCTCCGACCGCCATCGGAGAGAAGATCACGCAAGTGCAGAAGCTCTGGAAGGGTTTTTACAACTGGCCGGATTTCCCGGCCGACGGCTCGCAGTGGGACAGGCTCTTTGCGGCGGGTGAAACATTCGAGATCGGCAACATTCCGGCCAGGGTGCTGTTCTCGCCCGGCCATACGCTGGCTTCGGTCACCTACGTCGTGGGCGATGCCGCTTTCGTTCACGACACGATCTTCATGCCGGATTCCGGTACGGCCCGGGCCGACTTCCCGGGCGGCAGCGCGCCTCTTCTCTACAGGTCGATCATGGAAATCCTGTCGCTGCCCGACGAGACGCGCATTTTCGTCGGTCACGACTACCAGCCGGGCGGACGCGAGCCGCTGTGGGAATCGACGGTCGCCGAGGAGAAGGCCAACAACACGCACATGTCCTCATGCAGGTCCGAAGCGGAGTTCGTGAAGCTGCGTGAAGCGCGCGACAGGACGCTCACCATGCCGAAGCTCATCCTGCACGCCCTGCAGATCAACATGAATGGCGGGCGCCTCCCGGAGCCGGAAGCGAACGGGACGCGCTATCTCAAATTCCCCCTCGACCTGCTCCAAGGGGCCGCGTGGGACTGACCGTCATGAAACGCGATCTGGCGCCCGGCACTGCCGAAATGGTGGAGAACGCCGTGGAGGCGGCGGACTTCCTGAAAAGGCTCGCCCATCCAGCCCGGCTCATGATCGTCTGTACGCTCGTCGACGGGGAGCGCTCCGTGCGCGACCTGGAGGATACCCTCGGCATACGCCAGCCCGGTCTTTCCCAGCAACTCGCGGAATTGCGCGAGGCCGGCTTCGTGGTCGGGCGCAAGGTATCGAAGAGCATGTTCTACCGGCTCGCAGATTCCCGCGTCTCGGAATTCATCGCCATGATGCATCGCATGTTCTGTGAGGTTCCGCAGTCAGATCGCAAGGCGATGGAAAAATGACTGCGTTCACTCCCCTCGCCTCGCTTCTCGGCGGCGTGATGATCGGCCTTTCAGCGGTACTCCTGATGCTCTGGGAGGGCCGCATTGCCGGCATTTCCGGTATTGCCGGGCACCTCCTGCCGCCTTGGCGCGACGACGCGTCCTGTCGCGCCTCGGGTTCGTCGTCGGCCTCGTCGCCGCGCCGTTCGCCATGCAGGCGCTGACCGGCGAGCCCGTCGCGCAGAGCGTCTCGGGCAACATTCCCCTGATGGTCGCCTCCGGCCTGCTCGTCGGCTTCGGCGCGGCCAGGGGCGGCGGCTGCACGTCGGGTCACGGCGTCTGCGGCCTGTCCAGGCTGTCGACCCGTTCCTTGGTGGCGACCATCACTTTCATGGCAACCGCCTTCGTCACGGTCTTCCTCGTCCGCCATGTCATCGGAGGCTGACGAATGTCGTTCCTCCGAAATCTCGGGCTCGGTCTTCTCTTCGGCATCGGACTGGTCGTCTCCGGAATGTCCGATCCGGCCAAGGTCCTGAACTTCCTCGACCTCTTCGGCACTTGGGACCCGTCGCTCGCCTTCGTCATCGGCGGAGCGGTAGTGGTCGCCTTTTTCGGATACCGCGTCGTGTTTGCCCGCACCGGGCCGATCGCTGGAGACCGCTTCCATATTCCGGCGAAAGAGGCGATCGACGGCCGCCTGGTCGCAGGCGCGGCGCTGTTCGGCATCGGCTGGGGGCTCGGCGGTTTCTGTCCCGGCCCGGCGCTGACCGCGCTCGGTCTTGGCGCGCCCGGCACCTTTGCGTTCATCCCCGCCATGTTTCTCGGCATGTGGGCGGCGCGCCTGCTTGCCGAGAGCGGAGCACGGACCCGGCCGGCCGGTTAAAGGCCGAAAGGAACGGCCGTTCCAACCCGGCCGGCCTTGGCCTCGTTCCCGTTTGCAGAAGAGATTCCACCTTTCGGTTGGATGCGTCAGCGGGCGCCGCCGAGGCCGCCGGGTGCAGTCTTCACGAAAGCGGGTCTGGCGGCGCTGTTCGTGCGGCACTCGTGGGCGAAGGAGGCGTAGCTGTCGGCGTTGAGGAGCCGCTTGGCCGCTTTCAGCGGCCTGATGAAGATGTCGTCGAACCAGCCGCGGCCGAAATCGTCGATGACCTCGCCGTCGCGGCGGCTGGTGAAATGAGCCAGTTCGTGGATCAGGATGAAGGCAGCAAAATCGGCCGATACGCTCGGCGCGAAGAAGCCAAGACCGAGGCGGATATGTCGTGCCGGATTGTCGGCTCCGTTCTTCACGGGCGGTTCGAACACACCCTTCACGGTAGTCAGCGCGATTTTCGGGTTTGCGCGATCGACGTCGAAGGCGTCCTCTGCCTCGAACATGTCGAAAAGATCGGGGCGGTTCACGACGAGCGCCATCTCCGAATACGTCTCGAACAGGGTGACGCGGCCTTCGCTCTGCCTCGAGGGGTCGAGCGTGCTCAGCCTGAAATGCCTGTCGAGCCGGTCCTCGGCGAGCGCCGCCGGGCCCGGCGTGCCGGGCCCGCTCGTTATGATTGCGGTCAGGTTGGCGACTGCGGCCCCGAGTGCCGCGCGGACCAGCGGCAGGGTGGCGGCGAGCTTGGCGTTCAGATCGACCCTCGATATCGGCGCGGCGATCGCGTTGAGGCGCAGGATCGTCTGCTTGCCGGGCTCGACCAGTCCATCCGCGTTGATCCCCTTCACCTGCAGCTGCTGAAAGTTGAAGATCGCGGCCTGCGTCTTCGGGCCCTTGATGCCGTCGACGGCGAGCAGCGGCACCGGACCGCCCGGCTCGCCCTTCAGGGCCACCCGGTTCAGCGCCTGCTGGATGGTCTTCACGTCGTCCGACAGATTGCGGGCCAGCGGACCCTGGCCAACGGGTTTCGAGATGGCGATCGGCCCGGCTGCTCCCGTCGGCAGGGTCGCCATGGGAATGCAGGATCCGACAGCCGGCATCACCAGAAAACGACTCATGGCCATTCCCCCGCAGACTTCGCAACCCGTATGGCAAGCTGTACCGCACAACGGGTCTCTTGCCCACTGCCACCCACGCCGATGAACGTCGAGGAAGACGATGCGGCACCGCCGGTCAGGCGGCGCCACTCAACCAACGTTTCACGCGGCGGCGAGCGCCTGTGCGAGATCCGCAACCAGATCGTCGGGGTGCTCGACGCCGATCGACAGGCGGATCGTGGAATCCAGGATGCCGATTCTGTCCCGAACCTCCTCCGGCACTCCCGAGTGGGTCATCGCGGCCGGGTGGCTGGCAAGCGACTCGGTCCCGCCGAGGCTGACTGCCAGCTTGAAAATCTGCAGCGCGTCCAGGAATGCAAAAGCCGCCTTTTCGCCGCCGCGAATGTCGAACGAGAATGTCGAGCCGGCGCCGGTGCACTGCCGCCGGAACACCGCCGCGCCGGGACTGCTTTCGGCGAGGAACGGCAGGTAGGCGACCCTCGCCACCTTGGGATGATCGGCCAGGTACTCCGCGACGGCGAGGGCGTTCCTGTCAGCTCGCTCCATGCGCAGGCCGAGCGTTTCGAGGGATCGGCCGAGCATCCAGCAGGAGTGCGGGTCGAGCTGCGTGCCGATCGCTCCCCGCAGCGCCTTGACCGGCTTCGTCATGGCTCTGCTGCCCAGAGCCGCGCCGGCGATCAGGTCGGAGTGGCCGCCGACATATTTGGTCAGCGAATAGACCGACAGGTCGACGCCATGCTCGAGCGGCCGCTGGAACACCGGTCCGAGCAGCGTGTTGTCGCAGACGATGATCGGCCGATGGCCCTGCCTCGCCTCGATCTCGTCGGCGATGCCAAGCACGGCCTGGAAATCGACCAGCGTATTGATCGGGTTGGAAGGCGTTTCAACGAAGATGATCGAGATGCGGCCGCGGCTGCGGGCCTCGTCGGCGGCGGTCCGGATGGCGGATTCGTCGATACCGTCGTGGAAGCCGACGGCGGCGACGCCGAGCCCGGCAAGCGTCCTTGCCAGCAGCGTCTCAGTGCCGCCGTAAAGGGGCTGCGAATGCAGGACCGCGTCGCCCGGCCGGACGAAGGCAAGGAGCGTGGTGGCAATCGCCGACATGCCCGACGAGAACAGGACACCTGCCTCCGCGCCCTCGTAGACGGCGAGGCGATCCTCGACGATCTCGCCATTGGGGTGGTTGAAGCGCGAATAGACGAGGCCGGCCTCGCCGCCGCTCGGCGGCTCCCGGCGTCCGGCGACATAGTCGAAGAAATCGCGCCCGTCTTCCGCGGTCCTGAATGCGAAAGTCGATGTCAGGAAAACCGGCGGCTTCACCGCTCCTTCCGAAAGCTGCGGATCGAACCCGTAGCCGAGCATCAGCGTTTCCGGATGCAGCCGATGGTTGCCGATATGCGTCTTGTACGGGCGTGGCGCGGTCATGGCGGGTTTCTCCGATAGGTCCGGGTCGGAATCTATTGCATCTGCCGCCGCAGGCCATGAAAAAGGGGGCGGTCGCCCGCCCCCCTGCTCGATGAGTTGCGGCTATGGCTACTGGATCGCCTTGTCGGTGATGGCGGACGTCCAGGCGCCGCTTGGCTGCTTGGTGATGATCTTCTGGTCGAGCAGCGCCTTGGCGGTGCGCTCATAGGCCGCCTCGATCAGCTTGCCATCGGCATTGTCGATCAGCTTGGCGATTTCGCCCATCATCCGCTTCTGGTGGTTCTCGTCCTGGCCGCCATTTTCCATGACGATCCCGGCTGCCTCGTCCGGGTTGTCGACGGCATATTTCCAGCCCTTCATGGAGGCCCGCACGAACCGCACCATCTTGTCCTCGAACGCAGGGTCCTTGAGGTCGTCCTCCAGCGCATAGAGGCCGTCCTCCAGAAGGTCGTTGCCCATCTCCGTGTAGTTGAACACGACGAGATCCTCCGGCTTGAAGCCGGCATCGATCAGCTGCCAGTACTCGTTGTAGGTCATGACCGAGATGCAGTCGGCCTGCTTCTGGATGAGCGGCTGCACGTCGAAGCTCTGCTTCAGAACCGTGACGCCGTCCGGGCCGCCCTCGGTGGGGAGGCCGATCTTGTTCATCCAGGCGTAGAACGGGTACTCGTTGCCGAAAAACCATACGCCGAGGGTCTTGCCCTTGAAGTCCGCTTCGGTCTTGACCGGGCCGTCCTTCGGGCAGACCAGCTGCATGCCGGCCTTCTTGAATGGCTGCGCGATATTGACGAGCGGCACCCCCTTCTCGCGCGCGGCGAGCGCGCCGCCCATCCAGTCGACGATGACGTCGGCGCCGCCGCCGGCGATCACCTGTTCGGGCGCAATGTCGGGACCGCCGGGCTTGATCTCGACGTCGAGGTTCTCCTCCTCGTAGAAGCCCTTGTCCTTGGCCACGTAATAGCCCGCGAACTGCGCCTGGGTGACCCATTTCAGCTGCAGCGTCACCGCATCGGCGGCGAGCGCCTGCCCGATGGCGAGCGACATCGCCCCGGCCAGCATCGAAACCATCAGTTTCTTCATTTACCTACCCTCTGGTGTTGACCCCACTACGCCTGTCCACCGCGGACAGACGGATGCCAAAACGTTGCGGCCCTTTCGAGAAGGGCGACCGCGCCATAGAAGACCGATCCGACGAGCGCTGCAACTGCGATTTCGGCCCACACCATGTCGATGTTCATGCGGCCGACTTCCGTCGAAATGCGGAAGCCCATGCCGACCACCGGCGTCCCGAAGAACTCGGCGACGATGGCGCCGATCATCGCCAGGGTGGAATTGATCTTGAGCGCGTTGAAGATGAAGGGCGCGGCGGCGGGCAGCCTCAGCTTGACCAGCGTCTGCCAGTAGCTCGCCGCATAGGTTCTGAGCAGGTCGCGCTCCATGTGCCCGGACGCCGCGAGGCCGGTCACCGTATTCACCAGCATCGGGAAGAAGGTCATGATGACGACGACGGCGGCTTTCGAGGGCCAGTCGAAGCCGAACCAGATGACCATGATCGGCGCGACGCCGATGATGGGCAGCGCCGACACCATGTTGCCGATCGGCAGCAGCCCGCGGCGCAGGAACAGGAACCGGTCGGCGAGCACCGCAGCCAGGAAACCTGTCCCGCAGCCCAGGACGTAGCCGATCAGCACCGCCTTGAAGATGGTCTGGTTGACGTCGGCTGCCAGCACCGGCAACGACGCGGCGAACCTGGCGGCGATCGCGCTCGGCGGCGGCAGCAGGATGAAGGGGATGCCGGCGCCGCACGTCGCCGCTTCCCAGATGATCAGTATCCAGGCCCCGAAGATCAGCGGGATGA
>JAJFMR010000110.1 GCA_020696915.1 Rhizobiaceae bacterium
TAGGCCCGCAATGGTAAAGCGCTTCATAACCGGCCGAGCCGGCGCAACTCGCGCAGTACCTCGGCGTCGCGTTTCGAAACGTCGGGGAAATCCGGATCGTGACCGACATCGGCGGTGTATCGCCAGGATCTGGCGCATTTGACGAGCCCCCTGGCTTCGGCCTTTTCGACGGTGACGGCCACACCAGGCACGTCGGGCAGGGAAAAGGCGCCGTCAGGTGGGCGTTCATGCGAGATCGCGATGCCGCTGGTGATGGCGATCTCGGCGAGATCGACGCCCGCGAGTTCCGTCTCCAGCGTACGGTCGGCAATCCAGACGGTCGGCACCGCCTCCAGCGAAGAGCCTATGGTTTTCGCGGCGCGTGCAATCTCCAGCGCCCCCGTGGCGACCCGCCTGACATCCCTCACCTTCTGCCATTTCAGCTCGAGGCCGGGATTTCTCCATGCCGTCGGGATTTCCGGAAACTGCTCGAGATGCACGGACTGCGCGCCAAGGTTGCGTTCCAGCCAGGCCTCCTCCGTCGTAAAGGGCAGCATCGGAGCAAGCCACTTGACGAGACAATCGAACAGGTGCCGCACGACCTCCACCGCCGCCTTGCGCTTGAGGCTTCCCGGAGCCTCGCAGTAAAGGGCGTCCTTGCGGATGTCGAAGTAGAAGGCCGACAGTTCGACGACCATGAAGTCGATCAGTGCGCGTGTCACGCGCTTGAAGTCGAAGGCGTCGTAGCCGGCGCGCACCACCAGGTCGAGCTCTGACAGCCGATGCAGCATCAGCCGCTCGAGTTCGGGCATCTCAGCCACCGCAATCGTCTCGCCCTCGTCATGAGCAAGCGTGCCCAACATCCAGCGTATGGTGTTACGGAGCTTGCGATAGGCGTCGATGTTGGTTTGCAGCACGTTCTTGCCGAGCCGCTGGTCTTCCCAGTAGTCCGTCGTTACCACCCAGAGCCGCAGGATGTCGGCGCCGGACTGCTTGATCACCTCCTGCGGAACGACCGTGTTGCCGAGCGACTTCGACATCTTGCGGCCGTCTTCGTCCATGGTGAAGCCATGGGTGACCACGGTGTCGTAGGGAGCCCGCCCACGCGTGCCGCAGCTTTCGAGCAGCGAGGAATGAAACCAGCCGCGGTGCTGATCCGAGCCTTCCAGATAGACGTCGGCCGGCCATTTCAGATCAGGCCGGTCCTCGAGGGTGAAGCTGTGGGTGGAGCCGGAATCGAACCAGACGTCGAGTATGTCCATCACCTGCGTCCAGCGCGACGGGTCGTGATCGCCGAGGAAGCGCTCCTTGGCGCCCTCGGCGAACCATGCATCGGCGCCCTCCTTTTCGAAGGCCTCGACGATGCGGCGATCCACCGCTTCATCCCGAAGCAGATTCCCGTCGACGTCGGCGAAGACAGCGATCGGGACGCCCCAGGCGCGCTGCCGCGACAACACCCAGTCGGGCCGTTCCTCGATCATCGACCTGAGCCGGGTCTGACCGGCCGGGGGCACGAACCGGGTGGCGTCGATCGCCGCCAGGGCGCGGGCCCTGAGCGTCGAGCCGTCGCCGAGTTCTTTGTCCATATGGACGAACCACTGCGGCGTGTTGCGGAAGATCACCGGTTTCTTCGATCGCCAGGAATGCGGGTAAGCGTGCCGAAGCCTGCCGCGCGCAAAAAGCATGTCCCTGTCGATCAGCGCGTCGATCACCGCCTTGTTGGCGTCTCCCTTCCTGCCGTTGTCGTCGATGATGCGGGCCGCCCCGCCTGGCCGGTCCGGGCCAAAACCCGGCGCATCCCCGGTGAAGAAACCGGCGTCGTCGACGGTAAAAGGCAGTCGCGTGTCGATGCCGCGCCCGGCGAGTCGCGGTGCCGCGTCCATCCATGCGTCGAAATCCTCGCGCCCGTGGCCCGGCGCGGTGTGCACGAAGCCGGTGCCGGCCTCATCGGTGACGTGATCGCCGGCAAGCAGAGGAACCACGAAGCCATAGCCGCCACTCAAGCCAGCGAGAGGATGGGATAGCTCAAGAGTCCCAAGCTCGTCCGGGGAGATGCTCTGAAGCCTCTTCAACGTCACTTTGGCCCTGGCCGCCGATTCCTCCGCGAGCGCATCGGCGAAGATCAGCCGCTCGCCGGGCTGCGGCCCGAAGGCGTTCTCGGCGGCCGCCACCTCGTAGACTCCGTAGCCTATGCGAGGCGAGTAACTCACCGCACGATTACCCGGGATCGTCCAGGGCGTGGTCGTCCAGATGACCACGGAAGTCTTCTGCAATGCGGCCCCACCCTCGACCACCGGGAACTTCACCCAGATCGTGTCGCTTTCGTAGTCCTGGTACTCGACCTCCGCCTCCGCCAGTGCGGTTCGCTCCACCACGCTCCACATGACTGGTTTCGAACCGCGGTAGAGTTGGTCGGATCTCGCGAATTTCAGGAGTTCGCCGACGATCCGCGCCTCGGCGTGGAAGTTCATCGTCGTGTAGGGGCGCTCGAAATCGCCCTCGATGCCGAGCCGCCGGAACTCCTCGGTCTGAACCCTGATCCAGTGAGTCGCGAATTCACGGCATTCGCGGCGGAACTCGTTGACCGGCACCTCGTCCTTGTTCTTTCCACTGGCGCGGTACTGCTCCTCGATCTTCCATTCGATGGGCAGCCCATGGCAGTCCCAGCCGGGCACGTAGTTGGCATCGTAGCCGCGCATCTGGAAGGATCGGGTGATCACGTCCTTCAGCACCTTGTTCAGGGCATGCCCGATATGGATGTTGCCGTTGGCATAGGGAGGCCCATCGTGAAGGACGAAGAGCGGGCGGCCGGAACCGCTTTCGCGCAGCCGCCCGTACAGGTTCATGTCCTGCCAGCGCTCAACCAGGCGCGGCTCACGCTCCGGCAATCCGGCGCGCATCGGAAACTCCGTCCGCGGCAGGTAAAGCGTTTTCGAGTAGTCTATTCTGTCGGTCGTCCCGGTCATCTGAATTCGCCAGAAATTGCCCGTCGGCTGAGGTCCGGGCGTTCAACTATCATGATCTACGAAAAGCGCGAGGGGTGCGAGAAGCCATGTCCCGGCTTCCGGCGACGTCAAGCCGACCGGACAGCCGGTGCGATAATTCGTGTCGCGGCGAAGGCTCGGTTCATCATGGCGGGCTTTTAGCGGAGGCGAGCCGCACATTAAAGGCCTCCCGCAAAATTGCACACTCTGCCCGCAGCAGTATGACCTGCGCGCTGGCGGCAATATTCAGAACATGACCGCCGCGTCGAGCGCGGAGAGCGGCCCCACGCCGGCCAGCAGCGCCCGGGCCTCCGCCGCGTCGCGCTGCATCTGCGCCACCAGGGCGTCGAGCCCGTCGAACTTCTCCTCGCCGCGCAGCAAGCCGACGAAGGAAACCGCGCATCGTTCGCCATAGATATCCCCGGAGAAGTCCAGAAGGAAGCTTTCCAGGAGGGGCGTCCCGTCCTCGGTGACCGTCGGCCGCCGGCCGAAGCTTGCCACCGCATCGTGGAGTGTCCCGTCGGCACGCCGGAACCGCACGGCATAAATACCGTGGCGGATCGCCGTGGCGGCAGGCAGTCGCATGTTGGCGGTCGGGAAGCCCAGCGTTCGGCCAAGCCTTTCGCCGCCGATCACATCGGCCTCGACAGTGTAGCGGTAGCCGAGCAGGGCCGCCGCCCCGGCGGCATCGCCGTCCGACAGCAGCACGCGGATGCGGCTCGAGGAGATCACCTCACCGCCTTCGTCCCGGAAGGCGTCGACCAGCGCAACGCCGAAACCATGCCGTTCTCCGGCGGCCATCAGGAAAGCCGGGCCGCCCTGGCGGTTCTTGCCGAAATGAAAGTCCACCCCGGTAACGGCATGGCTGATCCCGAGGCGCTCCTCGAGGATGGTGGTGACGAAGGCTTCCGCCGAAAGCTCCGCGAAGTCACCCGTGAACGGATGCTCCACCACGGCGTCGAAGCCGAGTTCGGCAAGCAGCCTCGCCTTGAGCGGCGGCGGGGTCAGGATGAACAGCGGCTCCTGGGGTCGGAAGTACGAGCGCGGATGCGGCTCGAAGGTCAGCGCCAGAGCAGCAACCCCGCGCCGCGCCGCCTCCTGCAGCGCCCGCATCAGAACGGCCTGGTGGCCGCGATGGACGCCGTCGAAATTGCCGATCGCCACCACCCCGCCGCGCAGGGCCTCACCGATTTTTTCTTCCGCGCCGATGCGCTCGATGAGTGCTGGCATGGCTTCACCGGAGTTTCGGCATCACGCCGACAGTCACGAAACCATGACGGGCGAGAAAGGCATCGAGCTTGTCGGGCTCGGGATCGTCGGCGTGGCCATACTCGCCGGCATGGATGCCGCCGGAAACGTAGAGCGCAGGGATGCCGTTGTCGGCCGCTCCCTTGATGTCGGTGAGCATGCCATCGCCAATGGCGAGGGTTTCGGGTCTGTCGACCTCGCGGCCCAGGACCTCGCCCGCCGCTTTCAGCGCAGCCGCATAGATCGGCGGATGCGGCTTGCCGGCTATCAGCACGCGGCCGCCGAGCAGCGCATAGTCCCTGGCCAGCGCGCCGGCGCACCAGACGAGCCGGTCGCCCCGCTCGACCACCAGGTCCGGATTGGCGCAGATGAGCGGCAGGTTCCTGGCACGGAGGCGCCGCAGCATTTCGGCATAGTCGTCCGGTGTTTCGGTTTCGTCGTCGATCAGTCCGGTGCAGACCACGACGGAGGCTTCGAATTCCTCGACGGTCTCGGCGTCGAGCCCCTCGAAGAGAGGCATGTCCCGTTCGGGCCCGAGATGGAATATCCGGCGCGGCCCCGCGGCGATCAGCTCGCGGGTCACGTCGCCGGAAGTCACCACGCGGTCGAAGGCGGCCGCCGGCACGCCAAGTGCGGCCAGCTGCGCCTCCACGTCCTCATGCGGACGCGGGGCATTGGTGATCAACACCACCGCAATGCCGCGCGCGCGCGCGGCTTCGAGCGCCTGCGCTGCGGCGGCAAAGGCTCTGACGCCATTGTGCACCACACCCCAGACATCGCACAGGATGACGGCATACCGGTTCGAAATCTCGGCAAGCGATCTGATCGTCCGGGCCCGGGGCGTCATGATGGTCCTTGGATGTGCGTGTGGCCTGCCGGCAGGCGGGCCGCCGCAAGCGGCTTTGCCTTAAACCGGTTCACCGTCAGTTTGAAGTGCTTTCGCCAGTCGCCCACTTTCGTGACGCAGGCGTGTTAGCATTGCACAAAGCTAAAGCAATTGACGGTACGCTCTATTTTCGAAGCGGGTTTCACGTCGGGGAGAACGATAGAACATGCGCGCAGGTTTGCTGGTCGTCGGCATCGCCGTGCTGGCCTGCGGGGCGGCGGGTCTGCTGCTCGTCAGCGCAGCAGCGCGCAACCTGCCGACGGCCGGACCGACACTGCTGACTGCGGCTGCTACACTGCTTCTGGCCGCCGCAGCGGCGACTTTCTCCTGGCGAGCCGTCAGGCGCACACGGGAAATGGCTGCCGAGCTCGAGAGGCTCGCTCGTTCGGTCGACGCGGCAATCGGCGATCTTGCGGCGCGCGCCGATCGCGAGAAGGCAGCGCTCGCAGAGCTGCGCGAAGCAGTGTACCGCGAACCCGGCGCTACGCAAACGCGCGCCGCACCGGATCGGCTCGACGCGACAACGCAATCATCGCCCGCCGCCAACGCCGCAGGCCATTCGCCGGCCGCCGTCAACGCTGAAAAGCCGCCGCCGGCTCACGTCGCCATCCCACCGCAGCCTCCGCAACCGAGTCCGCAAGCGGTGCAGCCCGCAACGCAACCGCTGGAGCCTGGTGTCCAGGCCGCCCTGCATCGATTCATGAAGGCTGGAAAGGCCGAGCTCAGCGTGCAGCCGATCATCTCCGTGGCGCGCGGTTCGGCCAGGGGATACGAAGTTCACGTCAATGTCGCAGCCGGAGAGGGTCAGTTCCACCTCGGTCGGCTGCGGCGGGAATTGCTCCGGCACGAGGCCGCTTCGTTCGAGCGGCTCGTGGTGATTTCGGCAGCCGATGCAGCCCGCAGGCGTCTCGTGCAGGCTAGCGAAGCGATCCCGCTGCATGTCGCGATCTCCGACGCTTTGCTCAATGGTGAGGAGGCGCTTGCAGCGGTCCTCGACCTGTTCCGATCTTATCCAGGGGTTGCCCCCTCCCTTGTCCTGTCGCTTCCGTCGAACGTGGCGGCAGGGGAGCAATCCTCACTGAAGCGCCTTGCCGCCACCGGCGTCGGCCTGGCCGTCGAAGGCTGGGACGGGTCGGAGGTCGAGTTCCAGGCTCTGCAGCGTCTGGGCTTTCGCTTCCTGAAACTTCCAGCCGACCGGCTGCTCGACCGGGACGATCCGGACAACATCGCGCCTGCCATCGCAATGCTCGACATGGCTGCCGAGACCGGGCTCCAGATCGTCGCCACGGAGGTGGGCACCGACCAGGATGCCGTTGCGCTTCTCGATCTCGGCATCGACCTGATGACCGGACCGCGCTTCTCGGGCCCGCGCCGCCTCACGCCGGAGGCCGGCGACCAGTCGAGGCCGGCACGGATGCGGAACCGTTGACAGCAACCCCGCACGGCGCCAAGGCAGTCGAGATCGCATGTAGTGCGTTCACGATATCCCGGATCCGAGACATGCCCGATCTCTCTGGCCGTTTTCATACAACCGCGGCCTTTGCTGAAGGCTGTGAATCCGGCTTGACAGAAAAAATCCGAACGCCTATCTGACCGCGCACGTTGGCACTCTCTCAGGAGGAGTGCTAACGACTTCCGGGTCCAATCGGACTTCAGGGCTCTCAACATCCGTACGAGGACTAAAAAAATGGCAAAGTCGAAATTCCGGCCGTTGCATGACCGCGTGGTCGTCCGCCGGGTCGAATCCGAGGAGAAGACCAAGGGCGGGATCATCATCCCCGATACGGCCAAGGAAAAGCCGCAGGAGGGCGAGATCATCGCCATCGGTTCCGGCGCGCGCGACGAAGCGGGCAAGCTCGTTCCGCTCGACGTCAAGGCCGGCGATCGCGTGCTGTTTGGCAAGTGGTCGGGCACCGAAGTGAAGCTCAATGGCGAAGACCTTCTGATCATGAAGGAATCCGACATCATGGGCATCATCGGCTGATCGCGTTCAGATCCGCACCAACAATCTTGAATCGGGCGAAAAGCCCAGGAGCACAACATGGCTGCAAAAGACGTAAAATTCTCCCGTGATGCGCGCGAGCGCATGATTCACGGGGTCAACATCCTCGCCGACGCCGTGAAGGTCACGCTCGGCCCGAAGGGCCGCAACGTCGTCATCGACAAGTCGTTCGGCGCTCCGCGCATCACCAAGGACGGCGTCACCGTCGCCAAGGAAATCGAGCTTGCCGACAAGTTCGAGAACATGGGCGCGCAGATGGTCCGCGAAGTCGCTTCGAAGACCAATGACGTGGCCGGCGACGGCACCACCACCGCGACCGTTCTTGCCCAGGCAATCGTTCAGGAAGGCGCCAAGGCCGTTGCCGCCGGCATGAACCCGATGGATCTGAAGCGCGGCATCGACCTCGCCGTGATCGACGTCGTGGCGCATCTCGGCAAGGCCGCCAAGAAGATCAAGACCTCGGCCGAGGTGGCTCAGGTGGGCACCATTGCAGGCAACGGCGACGAGTTCGTCGGCCGGATGATCGCCGAGGCCATGCAGAAAGTCGGCAACGAGGGCGTCATCACCGTCGAGGAGGCCAAGACCGCCGAGACCGAACTCGAAGTCGTCGAAGGCATGCAGTTCGACCGCGGCTATCTGTCGCCCTATTTCGTCACCAACCCCGACAAGATGGTCGCCGACCTGGAGGACGCATATATCCTCCTGCACGAGAAGAAGCTCTCGAACCTGCAGGCCATGCTGCCGATCCTGGAAGCCGTCGTTCAGACGTCCAAGCCGCTGGTCATCATCTCCGAGGACGTCGAGGGCGAGGCGCTTGCCACGCTGGTCGTCAACAAGCTGCGCGGCGGCCTGAAGATCGCTGCCGTCAAGGCGCCGGGCTTCGGTGATCGCCGCAAGGCCATGCTCGAGGACATCGCCATTCTGACCGGTGGCCAGGTCATCTCCGAGGACCTCGGCATCAAGCTGGAGAATGTCGGGCTCAACATGCTCGGCCGCGCCAAGAAGGTTTCGATCTCCAAGGAAAACACCACCATCGTGGACGGCGCCGGCAAGAAGCCGGAGATCCAGGGCCGCGTTGCCCAGATCAAGCAGCAGATCGAAGAGACCACGTCCGACTATGACCGCGAGAAGCTCCAGGAGCGTCTGGCGAAGCTGGCCGGCGGTGTCGCCGTGATCCGCGTCGGCGGCGCGACGGAAGTCAGACGGTCGGCGCCAACACCGACCAGGACGCAGGCGTCAACATCGTCAGGCGGGCGCTCCAGGCTCCGGTCCGTCAGATTGCCGCCAACGCCGGTGCGGAAGCTTCGATCGTTGCCGGCAAGATCCTCGAGAACAAGAGCGGCACGTTCGGCTACAACGCCCAGACGGGCGAGTATGGCGACCTGATCACGCTCGGCATCGTCGACCCGGTGAAGGTCGTGCGCACGGCTCTCCAGGACGCGGCATCGGTTGCCGGCCTGCTCGTCACCACCGAGGCGATGATCGCCGAAGCGCCCAAGAAGGATGCCCCGATGCCGGCAATGCCGGGCGGCGGCATGGGCGGCATGGGCGGCATGGACTTCTAGTCGCGGCCGGTCAGCTTGTTATCCCAAAGGGCGGCAGCAATGCCGCCCTTTTTTCATTGCGAACCCGGCCTTCCGAGAAAGCGTGGTGCAACGCCGACATTTTTTCCGCGAGTGGAACCATTGTGTGCCGGGCTCGTTGTGATCTTGTCCAAGGTCGTCGATAGACAGCCAAAGACAAAGAAGACGCCTCCAGCACTCAAAAGGTGCCGGAGGCGTTTTTTCTTGCGTCGGCTGCGATCGTGAGGACGAGTTTGCAGTCTCCGCATTCGGCCTCTCGACTCCGGCGCAACCGGAATGCTTCGCAGCCAATTCAATCGAGTGCACGGGGAGCATGCGGGCTCGGTTTTCAGAATATTCGGCGCCGGAGGGAACAAGGACCCGCACGGGCTAGTTCTGGCGGCCTATGGAGATGCGGACCTTACGAGGCAACCTCCAGAGATTGGTGCTCCAAAGTCGTGTGACATTAACTTCAAAGGCGGCCCCGGCCGCCTTCTTTCTTTTGCGTCGGGGACTGCGGCGACGGGCTTGGCGGCCTCAATCGATTAGTCCACTGGCCTCATCCAGTCTTGGCTTGATGGGACCGGCCGGAGCGGCTAGGCGAGGTCGGCAATCATCGGAGAAGCCGCCGTGGCAGAGCACGAACGGAAAACGAGGACGGAAACCGATACGTTCGGATCGATCGAGGTGCCCGCCGACCGGTACTGGGGCGCCCAGGCCGAACGTTCGCTCGGCAATTTCCGGATCGGCTGGGAGAAGCAGCCACGTTCCATCGTCAGGGCACTCGGAATCGTCAAGCGGGCGGCGGCGGAAGTCAACATGGAGTTGGGCCGGCTAGACCCCAAGCTGGGCGAAGCGATAGTCGCCGCAGCGCAGGAAGTTATCGAAGGCAGGCTCGACGGGCATTTCCCGCTGGTGGTGTGGCAGACGGGTTCGGGCACCCAGTCGAACATGAATGCCAACGAGGTGATCTCCAATCGCGCCATCGAAATGCTGGGCGGCGTGATGGGCTCCAAGCAGCCGGTTCATCCCAACGACCACGTCAACATGAGCCAGTCGTCAAACGACACCTATCCGACGGCCATGCACATTGCGTGCGCGGAACGTATCCGGCACCACCTGGTGCCCGCCCTGGAACACCTGCACGCGGCGCTCGACGCCAAGGCCGGAGCGTTCGCCCACATCATCAAGATCGGCCGCACCCACACCCAGGACGCGACGCCGCTGACGCTTGGCCAGGAATTCTCCGGCTATGCCGCCCAGGTGGCTTCCTCGGTAGTCCGCATCGAACTTACATTGCCCGGGCTGATGGAACTGGCGCAGGGCGGCACCGCCGTCGGTACCGGCCTCAACGCACCCGTCGGTTTTGCCGAGAAAGTGGCCGAAAGGATCGCATCCATTACAGGCCTTCCGTTCACGACTGCACCGAACAAGTTCGAGGCGCTCGCCGCCCACGATTCCATGGTCTTCTCGCATGGTGCGATCAACGCCGCCGCCGCGGCCCTGTTCAAGATAGCCAACGACATCCGCTTCCTCGGCTCCGGGCCCCGCTCCGGGCTGGGTGAACTGGCACTGCCCGAGAACGAGCCCGGGTCATCTATCATGCCGGGCAAAGTCAACCCTACCCAATGCGAGGCACTGACGCAGGTCTGCGTCCAGGTCTTCGGCAATCATGCCGCGGTCACGTTCGGCGGGAGCCAGGGTCATTTCGAGCTCAACGTCTACAACCCGCTCATGGCCTACAACTTCCTGCAATCGGTGCAGCTGTTGGCCGATGCGTCCCGCTCCTTCACCGACAATTGCGTCGCCGGCATCGAGGCCCGCGAGGACAACATCAAGGCGGCTCTCGACCGTTCGCTGATGCTGGTGACGGCGCTGGCGCCAAGGATCGGCTATGACAATGCCGCAAAGATCGCCAAGACCGCGCACCGGAACGGCACGACGCTTCGGGAGGAAGCTCTGGCAACCGGCCTGGTCAGCGAGGAGGAGTACGACCGGCTGGTGCGACCGGAGGAGATGACGCGGCCGGGTTAGCGTTACAGTGAACGAAGTGTACAAAAAAATGTATCTTCAGTGAACGACAGGACATCTTTATCTAGGGCGCATCGCAACCCTTGATCCGGAGAGTCCCCATGTCCCTCAATTCCGTAGCCGCTGGCCAGGCCGGCGTTTTCACCAATGTTTCCGCCGCGCTTCTCCTCGGCCGCGTCCTGCTTTCGGCGATGTTCATTCTCGCCGGCTTTGCCAAGCTCACGGCGGTTTCCGGCACGGCCGCCTGGTTCGGCTCGCTCGGCCTTCCTCTGCCGGCGCTCAGTGCCGTCGTGGTCGGCCTGGTCGAACTCATCGGGGGCCTCTCCGTGCTCGTCGGATACCGCACCCGCATCGCGTCTATCGTGCTTGCGGTATTCACGCTCGCAGCCACGGCAATTGCTCACATCGACTTTGCCGATCAGATGCAGGTCCTGTTTCTGCAGAAGAACCTCGCCATCGCCGGGGGCCTCATCGTCCTGGCCATGTCCGGCGCCGGTGTCTTGTCTCTCGACGCGCGCCGCGCCTGAAAAACCCCTCGTATTTTGTGAAGAAGCCCGGAGCGATCCGGGCTTTTTGTTCGGCGGCAAAACGTCTGCGACGCGAGCAGTTCAGCTGTCCGCCACCGAGAATTCCAGCTTCCTGCCGGCGATTCTGGCAAGTTGGGCCAGCCGCCCATCCAGCCGCTCGCCATGCAGCCCGGCCAGCGAGGGCGGAATGACGAGCGATAATGCGCCGCTCTCGCGTTTCGCCCATTCGAGCTGCGGCATGACGCCGGGCATCGCCGCCGTCAACAGATAGACGACGCGCATCATCGCCGCCAGCAGCCTGGCTCGTTCGAGATAAAGCGGCGGCGCCAGGCTCTTCAGTTCGGCCGCGATCATGTCGTTGAACACGCCATCGTTGCGGTAGGCGTTCACGAGAGCCAGGAACAGGCGGCCGGGATGATCGACGCCGATGAAGGAGGCATGTGCAATTATGTTGAGCGACTGGGTGCCCCGGTATTCCGGGTGAGCCCGCCAGCCAATGTCGGCGAGAAGACAGGCGGCGTGCCGGAGACGGGTTTCCTGCTCCGTCTCGACGATGTCCAGCGCGGCAAGCGAGCCGGCGGTCCATTCAACGAGTTCTCGCGCATGCGCCACCGAGCGCGCGCGGAGCAGCGCGAGTTCCTCCGAGGCTGAGATCAGGGGGTCGCGGCGCCTCTCCTCCGGGGGCAGCAGCGAGAACAGGAAGCCTTCGCGCACACCGAGCGCCGAGACGACGATCATCGACGGCCGCGCCGCCGCAATGATTTCCTTCAGCACCGCGGCCCCGTAAGGCAATAGCGCGCGGCGTGCCTTCGACACGCCCTCGATGCCCTTGATCTTCTCGATGTCGCCGCGCGCCACCTGGTTCAGGAAGGGCGACGACTGCTCGATATCCATTTCGTAGTGATGCATCACGCTCAGCGGGTAGGCGGTGGTGTTCATGTGCAGTCGGGCCAGATTTCGCCACGTCCCGCCGACGGCGTAGAACTTTCTTCCCCGGCCGCCCTTCAGCAGCTTCGCCCTGCCGATCTCCTCCCGGGCGATCCGCTGGGCGGCGGGGGCCGAGCCTCCGGCCATGTCCTGAAGGCGCAGGCCGCCGAGCGGCAAGGTAATGCCTTCTCCGATCCGATCGCCGTCGACGTCGACGAGTTCGAGGCTGCCGCCGCCGAGATCGCCGGCGATCCCGTTCGCAGAATGGAAGGCGGAGGCCACGCCGAGCGCGGAGTAATAAGCCTCCTCCCGGCCGCTCAGCACGCGGATCTCCGTTCCGAGCACCCCTTCCGCGCGGGCGATGAAATCCGGCCCGTTTTCAGCTTCCCGCGCCGCCGCGGTGGCGATCACGTGGAGACGTTCCGCGCCGGCCTGGTCCGAGAGCGCACGAAACCGGCGGAGTTCGCCGATCGACCGGGTCACCGCCTCCGGGTCCAGCCGGCGCGTGGAAACAATGCCGCGGCCAAGGCCGGCCAGCATCTTTTCGTTGAACAGGACCGTCGGCGAGCGAGCGACGCCCTCGTAGATCACCAGTCGGATCGAGTTCGATCCGATGTCGATGATCGACAGCGGCCGGCGATCCTGAAGCCGTCCTTGCGATTCCGAAATCATCCGGCTTCTGACGTGGCCGATTTCTTTCGCCGCTTGAACTGCGCGATCCGTTTGGGGGCATGCGATTTCAGCGCCCCGCCGCGTCCCGAAAGGCTTGGGTTCGTCATGAAGTATTCCTGCGCGTTGAACGGCTCCTCGCCGTCGTCCAGCGTTATGCGCCGCGAAGTTCCGTCAGCCAGTACTTCGAAGCTTTGCTGGTTGTCCATTATGTTTCCGAGCATGATCTGACCCAGCACCTGCTCGTGCACCGTCGGGTTGGTTATCGGCACCAGACATTCCACGCGCCGGTCGAGGTTGCGCGGCATGATGTCGGCGGAACTGATGTAGACGATCGCCTCGTCCGACGGCAGGCCGTGGCCGTTGCCGAAGCAGAAGATGCGGCTGTGCTCGAGGAACCGTCCGACGATGGACTTGACGCGAATGTTTTCCGACAGGCCCGGGACCTGCGGCCTCAAGCAGCAGATGCCGCGCACGACGAGGTCCACCTCGACCCCTGCCCTGCTAGCCTCGTAAAGCGCATCGATGACCGCCGGGTCGACAAGGGCGTTCATCTTCATCCAGATCCGGGCGGGCTGGCCTTTGCTGGCGTGGCGGATCTCGTCTTCGATATGCCCGATAATGCGGCTCCTCAGCGTGTAAGGCGAAAGCGCAATCCGCATCGTCTCGACCGGCTCGGCATAGCCGGTGATGAAATTGAAGATCAGCGCCACGTCGCGGGCAATCAGCGGATTGGTGGTGAAGAAAGAGAGATCGGTATAGATGCGGGCGGTGATCGGATGGTAGTTGCCGGTCCCCAGATGCACGTAGTTGCGCAGCCTGCCGTCCTCGCGGCGTACGACGAGCGACATCTTGGCATGCGTCTTCAGCTCGATGAAGCCGAACACCACCTGCACGCCTGCCCGTTCGAGGTCGCGCGCCCAGCGGATATTGGCCTCTTCGTCGAAGCGCGCCTTCAGTTCGACGAGCGCGGTCACCGACTTTCCCGCCTCGGCGGCATCGATCAGGGCGCGCACGATGGGACTGTCGTTCGAGGTCCGGTAGAGAGTCTGCTTTATCGCCACAACTTCCGGGTCGGCGGCCGCCTGGCGCAGGAACTGGACGACGACGTCGAACGATTCGTAAGGGTGATGGACGACGATGTCCTTCTCCCGGATCGCCGCGAAGCAATCGCCGCGATGCTCGCGGATGCGCTCCGGAAAACGCGGGTTGTAGGGGGTGAATTTCAGGTCGTCGCGAGGCAGGGCGACGATCTCCGCGATCTGGCTGATGGCCAGCGGCCCGGTGAGGACGCTGACGCGCCCCGCCGCGACGCCGAGCTCGCCGGCCACGAAGTCGCGCAGTTCCGCCGGCATCTGGTGGTCGAATTCGATACGGATGACCGAGCCTCGGCGGCGGCGCTTCAGCGCGGTTTCGAAGAAACGGACCAGATCCTCGGATTCCTCCTCCACCTCGATGTCGCTGTCACGAATGATGCGAAACGTGCCGGAACCCTTCACCTCATAGCCAGGAAACAGTTTACCGACGAACAGGCCGACGGTTCCCTCGATGGGAATGAAGCGCACATGGCCCTTGCGGTCCGGCAGGCGGATGTAGCGCCTGAGCGCGGTCGGCAGGCGCAGCAGCGCCGACATCGCCTGGCCATCCTTCCGGTTGCGCAGCTGCAGGGCGATGGAAAAACCAAGGTTCGGAATGAACGGGAAGGGATGCGCGGGATCGATCGACAGCGGCGTCAGGACCGGGAAGACCTGCTCGTGGAAATGCTCGTCGAGCCAGGCGATCTCGTCCCTTGCCAGCTGGTCGGCAGTGACGCTGTCGATGCCTTCCTCCCGCAACAGACGCATGAGGCCGGCAAGGCTCTTCTGCTGATCTTCCTGCAGTCGCTCCACCTCGCGCAGCAGATGTTCCAGCTGCTGCTCGGGGGTGCGCCCGTCGGGGCTGCGCTGAACGATTCCCTCCCGTACCTGGCCGGCCAGGCCGGCGACGCGCACCATGAAGAATTCGTCGAGGTTGGCCGCCGAGATCGACAGGAAGCGGACGCGCTCGAGGAGCGGATGGCGGAGATTGCCGGCCTCCTCGAGAACGCGCCGGTTGAACTGCAGCCAGGAGAATTCGCGGTTGACGAAGCGGTCCGGATTGCCGGACGCGGCGTCGCCTGCGGCAAGCTGGCCGCCGGTGAACTCGCTCTGGACCGGCCTCAACTCGTTCATGTCGTCATCCTGCGCCGCTCCCGGCCCGTTGCGTCCAATCTACCTGCTGCCTGACTTTTGCGACAGTTTCATTTCGCGGCTTGCAAATGGAGTCCTGATGGGCCACAGGCAACAGCGGCATGCACTGAACGAAACGCGCCCTGCCGCTGTAGTAACCCGGA
>JAJFMR010000111.1 GCA_020696915.1 Rhizobiaceae bacterium
GGCCACTGTCAGCGCAACAGCCGTATGCGGGTCGACCAGATCTCCGGCTTCGCGCCACGCCGTGCGGATCGAGGCGGCGGTCTCTGTTTCGTCGGCGCGTCCGGCATCGAAGTCGGCGCGCATCGCGGCCAGCACAGAATCCGGCAGCGCGAAGCGACCGGATTGCTGCAGCGACGCCATCATCGCACGCACCTGCGCGGCGTCGCGCCCCGTCGCCTCGAACAACAGCCGCTCAAAGTTGGATGACACCTGAATGTCCATCGACGGCGAGGTGGTGGTGTGAACTTCGCGCACTTCATAGATGCCGGTCTTCAGCGTGCGCGGCAAGATATCGTTGATGTTGGCGGCGATACGCAACCAGCGTATCGGCAGACCCATGCGCTTTGCGACGTAGCCGGCAAAGATGTCGCCGAAGTTGCCGGTCGGCACGGTAAAATCGACGGCCCGTGCCGGCGCGCCCAGCGCGACCGCCGAGGTGAAGTAATACACCACCTGCGCAACAATTCGTGCCCAGTTGATCGAGTTGACACCGGAGAGCGACACCTCATCCCGAAAGCGGTGGTTGTTGAACAACCCTTTCACGATCGCCTGGCAGTCGTCGAAAGTGCCTTTGACGGCGAGTGCATGAACATTTAGCGCGGCCGTCGTCGTCATCATGCGCCGCTGCACTTCGGAGATGCGGCCGTCCGGGAACAGTACGATCAGATCGACATTGGCGCTGTTGGCGAATGCGTGGACCGCAGCGCCGCCGGTGTCGCCCGAGGTTGCGACGACGATCGTGGTGCGCTGGCCTCGTTGTGCCAGAACATGGTCCATCAGCCGCGACAGCAACTGCATTGCCACGTCCTTGAACGCGAGCGTCGGACCGTGAAACAGCTCCAGCATGAACTGTTGAGGACCGATCTGATCGAGCGGCACCACCGCCGGGTGCCGGAACATCGCATAAGCCTCGTTGGCCATCCGGCCGAGATCGGCCTCGGCGATGTCTCCAGCCACGAACGGCCGGACTACCTCCACGGCCACCTCCCAGTACGGCCGGCCGAAGAAACCCGCGATAGTGTCGGGCGTTAGCTGCGGCCAGATTTCGGGCACATAAAGACCGCCGTCACGAGCGAGGCCGGCCAGCATCACATCGGAAAAGCCGAGTTTCTGGGTTTCCCCCCGTGTCGAAAGATAGTGCGTCAAGCCGGCCTCCAACGGCGGAGTGTGTTGCCAAATATTTGATAGAGCGAGTTATCCATGTCGCCATCGGCGGCGGTCGCCGCATACCATAAAGCGTTTCGGGATGAAGAGAAATCGAAGGGAGAAAAACCGCGCCGCCCAATGCAGCTAAACGTTGCGTTGAAGCGTTTCGCGCCTGGGGATAACAGCGAGGACTGTTGGGATCCAGAGAGCTGCGTGGATCCAGAGGGCTGGCTGATACTTGACTTCGACGATGAGGGCGGCGGCGACGACGATGAACCCTGCGATGAGGATGATGAACACGGCGGGTCCGTCGCCGGCATCAATGAAGGCGTAATCCTGCTCGCAAGCCTCGCAGGAGGGCCTCAGGGTCAGGAATCCGGAGAAGAGTTTTCCCTTGCCGCAGCGCGGGCATTTGCAGGCGAGTCCGCGCAGGATGGTCTGGGACAATGTTGGCCGAGCGAGATTGGACATCAGCGTTTCTTCCGAAAGAGAAAAGGGCGGCCCGGCGGCCGCCCTTGTCTTGATGGTGTTGAGCGGGCTGGTCCCGGTCAGTGCGCGGCGTGCGCCATGGCCGCGGCGCCGTTGCCCCAGACATAGATGCAGACGAACAGGAACAGCCACACCACGTCGACGAAATGCCAGTACCAGGCGGCGAATTCGAAGCCGAGGTGCTGGGAGGGCGTGAAGTGTCCCGCATTGGCGCGGAACAGGCAGACGATCAGGAAGATGGTGCCGACCAGCACATGGAAGCCGTGGAAGCCGGTCGCCATGAAGAAGGTGGCGCCGTAGACGTTGCCGGCGAAGCTGAAGGCGGCGTGATGATACTCATAGGCCTGCACGCAGGTGAAGACGGCGCCGAGCGCGATGGTCAGGATCAACCCCCACTTCAGCCCCTTGCGGTCGCCATTGAGCAGGGCATGGTGCGCCCAGGTCACGGTGGTGCCCGAGGTCAGAAGGATCAGGGTGTTGAGCAACGGCAGGTGCCAGGGATCGAAGGTCTGGATGCCCTTGGGCGGCCAGACACCGCCGAACAGCGCGTCGCGCGTCATATGCACGGGATCGCCCGGGAACAGCGCGGAGTTGAAGAAGGCCCAGAACCAGGCGACGAAGAACATCACCTCGGAGCAGATGAACAGGATCATGCCGTAGCGATGGCTGATCTGCACCACGCGGGTGTGATCGCCCTTGTGCTCGGCTTCGCGGATCACATCCGCCCACCAGCTCGCCATGGTGTAGAGCACGCCGATCAGGCCGATGCCGAAAATGATCGGCGCGGCCGCGGTCAGATGATGCATCCACAGGATCGCGCCGACGGCCATGATGAAAGCCGCGGTCGCGCCTACGATCGGCCACGGACTCGGGTCGACCAGGTGGTAATCGTGCTTGACTTGCGCCGTAGCCATTGCGGTCTCTCTCCGTTAGCGGTGCCGGCGGTATTGGGCACCTATTGATCTCAAAACAAAACGCGTCGGTAACAAAACGCGTCGGCCCTCAAAGCTCAGATGCTTCCCCCTGGCCTGTCCGGCTCGTTGGCCGCCACCGGCTTGGGCGCGGCCTTCTTCACCGGAAAGAAGGTATAGGACAGGGTGATGGTATTGACGCCGTCGTTCTCGCTGTCGGCGGCGAAGGCCTGATCGACATAGAAGACGACGGCCATCTCCCGCTTCTCACCGGGCGCCAGGGTTTGCTCGGTAAAACAGAAGCAGTTGATCTTGGTGAAATAGGATCCGACTGTCAGCGGCGTGACGTTATAGGCCGCCTGTCCCATGGTGGTCGCCGCCACCTCGTTGGTGATGGTGTAATGGACGGTGGTGACCTCGCCGACCCGGACCTTTATCTCGGTCTGTTCCGGCTCGAACTTCCAGGGCAGCCCGCCGGAGACGTTGGAGTCGAAGCGCACGGCCACCGTGCGCGCCAGCGGCTTGGACTGGGGCGCCTCCCCTGCCACCTGCGTCGTTCCGTTGAAGCCGGTGACGCGGCAGAACCAGTCGTAGAACGGCACCGACGCATAGGCAGCGCCGACCATCAGGGCGACCACCAGGCCGCAGGCGGCGCCGACCTTCACGTCGCGGCCCACGCGCGGCGTCGCCTTCGGCCGGGCCGAGGCTGCGGGTTGCTGCGGGTGCTGCGACGCGTCCGTCATCTCAAATCACATCGGACGGACGAGAACGCCCGGCCCCTTGATGAAGGTGACCGCGAAAAACAGCAGGACCATGAGCCCAAGCGCCCAGGCGATTGCGATCGACCGCTCGCGCCGGCGCTTCTTCTGGGCCTCGGTGAGAACGATCCCGTCTCCGTCCGGCTTGTTGTTGCTGTCCATCGGTCCATGCGCCCTCTACCAGATCAACGGCGCGATGGCCTTCGCAACCACATCGAGCAGCAGAACGGCAAACAGCGCGAACAGATAGAGGATCGAAAAGGCAAACAACCGCCGCGTGGCGCGTAGCGCCGTGCTGCCGGTGCGATAGCGATAGACATTGATCGCGAACACCAGCATGCCGGCGCCGAGGATCAGCGACGTGACGCCATAAATCCAGTCGAAGTAGCCGAGCGGCCAGGGCGCCGCGGCGACCGCCACCAGCACGATGGTATAGAGCAGGATCTGCAGCCGGGTCGCATCGGGACCGGCAACCACCGGCAGCATCGGCACGCCGGCGCGGGTGTAGTCGTCGTTGCGGAACAGCGCCAGCGCCCAGAAATGCGGTGGCGTCCAGAAGAAGATGATCAGGAACAGAAGCAGCGGCTCCACCGACAGCGACCCCGTCGCAGCCGCCCACGCCACCACCGGCGGCAGCGCACCGGCGGCGCCGCCAATCACGATGTTCTGCGCGGTCCGCCGCTTCAGCCCCATCGTGTAGATCACAACATAAAAGAAGATCGTGAAGGCGAGCAGGCCCCCGGCATACCAGTTGACCAGGGCGCCGAGCGTCATCACCGAGAAGAACGACAGCGTGAGGCCGAACCCCATCGCCTCGCCGCGAGTGATGCGGCCGCGCGGAATCGGCCGGTTGGCCGTGCGCGACATCAGCACGTCGATATCGCCTTCCAGCGCCATGTTCAGCGCGCCGGAGGCACCGGCTCCGACCGCGATGCAGAGGATCGAGATGAAGCCCAGGACCGGGTGAACATGGCCCGGCGCGATCATCAGCCCAACCAGCGCGGTGAAGATCACGAGCGACATCACCCGTGGCTTCAGCAGCGCGAAGTAATCGGCGACACCCGCCTCCGAGATCCGAGGCGGCAGTTCAACGGCTTTTTGATCAACAACCGACACGATACACCCGCTTGTTGGGTGCGCGGCGCGTCGAGCGCGCCGCGCACAGTCACATTACTGCACCTTCGGCAGGGTGGAGAACTGGTGGAACGGCGGCGGTGACGACAGCGTCCATTCCAGCGTGGTCGCACCCTCGCCCCACGGATTGTCCGCCGCCTGCTCCTTGCGAGCGAAGGCGTCGATCAGGCCGTAGATGAAGACCACCGCGCCGAGCCCCGCCATAAAGGCGCCGTAGGACGAGATCTCGTTCCAGCCCGCGAACGCATCCGGATAGTCAACCGAGCGCCGCATCATGCCCTGCAGTCCGAGGAAGTGCTGCGGGAAGAACAGGACGTTGGCGCCGATGAACATCAGCCAGAAGTGCAGCTTGGCGATGGTCTCGTTGTACATGTAGCCGGAGATCTTCGGGAACCAGTAGTACCAGCCCGCGAAGATCGAGAACACCGCGGCAATGCCCATCACGTAGTGGAAGTGCGCGATGACGTAGTAGGTCTCCTGCATCACCCGGTCGACGCCCGCATTGGCCAGCACCACGCCGGTCACGCCGCCAACCGTGAACAGGAAGATGAAGCCGATCGCAAACAGCATCGGCGCCTTGAACTCGATCGAGCCGCCCCACATGGTGGCGATCCACGAGAACACCTTCACGCCGGTCGGCACCGCGATCACCATCGTGGCGGCGACGAAATAGGCCTGCGCCGTCGACACCATGCCGACCGTGTACATGTGGTGCGCCCACACGACAAAGCCGATGCCGCCGATCGCGACCATCGCATAGGCCATGCCGAGATAGCCAAAGATCGGCTTCTTCGAGAACGTCGAGATCACATGGCTGATCATGCCGAAGCCCGGCAAAATCAGGATGTACACCTCGGGATGACCGAAGAACCAGAACAGATGCTGGAACAGCACCGGATCGCCGCCGCCGTCGGCAGCGAAGAACGTGGTGCCGAAGTTACGGTCGGTCAAAAGCATCGTGATCGCGCCCGCCAGAACCGGCAGCGACAGCAAGAGCAGCCACACCGTCACCAGGATCGACCAGACGAACAGCGGCATCTTGTGCAAGGTCATGCCAGGCGCGCGCATGTTGAAGATCGTGGTGATGAAGTTGATCGCGCCCAAAATCGAGGAGGCGCCGGCCAGATGCACCGCGAGGATCACGAAATCCACCGACGGTCCGGGATGGCCGCTCGTCGACAGCGGCGCATACAGCGTCCAGCCCGTGCCCGCGCCCGCCGCGCCCGGCTCACCTTCCACGAACGTGGAGGTCAGCAACAGCGCAAACGCCGCTGGCAGCAGCCAGAACGAGATGTTGTTCATGCGCGGAAACGCCATGTCGGGCGCCCCGATCATCAGCGGCACGAACCAGTTGCCGAAGCCGCCGATCATCGCAGGCATCACCATGAAGAAGATCATGATCAGGCCGTGCGAGGTCACAAAGACGTTGTAGGTATGCGCAGGATCAAAAACCTGCACGCCGGGATACATCAGTTCCGCCCGGATGCCCATCGACATCAGGCCGCCGATGATCCCCGCGACGATGGCGAACACCAGGTACATAGTCCCGATGTCCTTGTGATTGGTCGAATACGCAAAGCGCCGCCACCCTGTCGGGTGGTGCGCATGGTCGCCATGATCGTCATGGCCGTGGTCGTGAGCATGTGCTGCGGTTGTTGCCATTGTCTAATCCTGTCTTTCGTCCCTTGAAGTCCTTCGAACGAACCTTGGCGATGTCCCTTGGGGCGACGTCCCTTTAGCGGTTTGTCGCCCCGTCGAAATCGACCAACGCGACGCCTAGCGCATCACGTCGGCAGCTGACGCCACCGCGTTCGCCGGGTTCGAGGCAAACTTCTTCTTCGCGGTTTCAACCCAGGCCGCAAAATCCTGCTCGCTCACCACACGAACCGCAATCGGCATGAAGGCGTGATCCCGCCCGCACAGCTCCGAGCACTGGCCGTAGAACACGCCCGTCTTGGTGGCCTTGAACCAGGTCTCGTTGAGACGGCCCGGGATCGCGTCCACCTTCATGCCGAACGCCGGAACGCCAAACGAATGAATGACATCGGCCCCGGTCACCTGAACCCGGACGATCTTGTTCACAGGAACAACCAGCTCGTTGTCCACCGCAAGCATCCGCGGCTGCTTCTCATGCGCCATCAGCGAGTCAAACTCGAACTTGCCGTTGTCCGGATAGGTGTAGCTCCAGTACCACTGCTTCCCCGTCGCCTTCACCGTCAGATCGGCCTTCGGAAGGTCAAGCTGCTCAAACAAAAGCCGGAACGACGGCACCGCAATGCCAACCAGGATCAAAACCGGAATGATCGTCCACGCAACCTCGATCATCGTGTTGTGGGTCGTCTTCGATGGAACCGGATTGGACCGCGCGTTGAAACGCAACATCGCCACAACCAGCAGACCCGTCACAAACAGCGTGATCAGCGTGATCACAACCAGAAGCCCGCTATGCATCCGCGCAACGCTCTCCATGACAGGCGTCACACCCGTCTGAAGTCCATACGCCCAGGGATGCGGTTGACCCAGCTCCTCCGCCGAAACCGCACCACTGGCGGCAAGCGCCGCTCCTCCAAACGCTAATCCCAGAAACCGGCGGCCAAACCGGCGGCCATACTGGCCCATCGACATCTTCATGCCGCTCGCGCTCCTTGTCATAAATAAACCCTAAACAAACCCCCTAAGCAGTTCCCGCCGAGGGCGAGCCTGCCGCTCCTCTGACGCTTCCGCAAACAGCCTGCGCGCCGTTTAGCTAGAATGCGTCCAAAGCCGTCCCTCTCAAACCATAATTTGTCGCGCCTCGCAAGGACCAAGGACAGCGAGTTGAGCGATGCTTAAAACGGCCGTGCGGCGCGTGGGCTGATAAACGCATCTGGCTGACGAAGCGGAGCGCAACACGGGTTCACAGCAGGACGCCGCTTGACAGGCGGATTGTCCGATGTAGGCACAGGCTCGGCCGCTTCGCAGATTCGGCCGTGGTTCGGGCTAATCCGGGCCGGGACCGCCTTCAAGGCGCCGTCATTGACCGTCAGGCGGCAAGGCATGGTCGAAAGCAGGGGATCGACCCGGATGGAGCCTTCTAAACAACATATGAGATATGCATTCCCGCGCATGGCGGCTCGGCGGCCGCCTCTCCGCGCTTTGGCGGGCTTCGCCGCCGCACTTCTCGTGGTCGGCTTTACCAGTGCGGCCGTGGCCCAGGGAGCCGTCAAATCTGTTCATGGCGATTGGCAGATCCGCTGCGATACTCCTCCCGGAGCGAAGGCCGAGCAATGTGCCTTGATCCAGAGCGTGGTGGCGGAGGATCGCTCCAACGCCGGTCTGACCGTGATTGTGCTCAAGACTGCCGACCAAAAAAGCCGGCTGATGCGCGTGGTGGCGCCGCTCGGCGTATTGCTGCCCTCCGGCCTCGGGCTGAAGCTCGACAACGTCGACGTTGGCCGCGCCGGCTTCGTGCGCTGCCTCCCAAACGGCTGCGTCGCCGAGGTCGTTCTGGACGACAAGCTGCTTGGGCAATTGCGCAGCGCAAAGACGGCGACATTCATTATCTTCGAAACGCCCGAGGAAGGCATCGGCTTTCCGCTCAGCCTGAACGGGCTCGGCGAAGGTTACGACAAGCTGCCCTAGTGCCCCGACTCTGAAGTTCGCCTCAGCGTGTGGCGCGACGCCACTCGAGAAGTTCGGCAGAAAAGCCTCCCACCTGGCGGCAATCATACCTATCTTGAACTTCTGTCCGCCTGAACCATAAGGAACGGGCACGTTGCACCCGGAGTTCGCATGACCAGCCCCACTA
>JAJFMR010000112.1 GCA_020696915.1 Rhizobiaceae bacterium
TTGTTTCTTATGATTAAGTGAAGTAATACGACGGAGTTATCATGCGCGCGCCGAACAACGGGAACAACGCCCGCCGCGCATGGACGGGCACACTCACCCCTGTCAGGAAAGAACGTTTACTGGCTGACTAAGCTCGTATATGACCGAGTCCAAGCTCCAACCCCCTGGAGCTTGGGTAGATGCACCCTGCCAACCCCACCCTGACATGGTGCGTCGGGAGGCCTCGGTGTCTAACAGCGCCGGGGCCTTTCTTGCTTCGATTAGCTTGGAACCAAACCGCGCGGCAATGCTAGCCCATATGCTACCCGCGCCGGATTTTATCCCCACTGCGTTTTCAATGGATCATCCGTAAGCATTTAATTTATTTAAGAGATTTTGGTGGAGCCAATCGGAATCGAACCGACGACCTCTTGAATGCCATTCAAGCGCTCTCCCAACTGAGCTATGGCCCCACACCCGGCCGCGGCCGGCGCCGTTTCCGGCGAAGAGATCAGGCGCATCCCTCAGGGCCGCGCCGAGGCGGCTTCTAGCGCCGCCTCAATGCAATAGCAAGTCTCGATTCCTGCTTCGGCGAGAGCCGCGACGGCAGGACTGGGAACGGGCTCAGATCTCGTCGTCGTCGTCGCCGACGCCGATGATGTCGGCCACGTCGTCGTCCTCTTCCTCCTCGTCGGCCAGGAACGTGTCGTCCTCGTCCTCGCCAAGGTCGACATCCTCGTCGTCTTCCGCGTCGGGAAGATCCGTTCCCGGCTTGGTGTCTTCCTCCGCCTCCTCGAGCGAGATCACCTCGGGAGCGTCCTCCTCGGCGTCGACTTCCTTTTCCTCGACCTCTTCCTCTTCGTCCACCGCCTTCACGTCTCCGGACTCGAAATGGGAGCGCGGATAGCTCTTGCCCGTATAGGGGGACACGATCGGATCCTTGTTCAGATCGTAGAATTTGCGGCCGGTTTCCGGGTCGATCCGCTTGGTGCCGAGTTCTGATTTTGCCACGTCGTTGCCTCGTGCCTCGAAGGTGGTCCCCATAACTACAAGCTGCGGCGCTGTCAAAGCCAAAAGCCGCACCGGCAAAAGCCTGTTTTTGAGGCCCGCCCGAGGCGCCCGGACGAGGGGGATGACCATCCCGGAAAGCCGTGTTAGAGACGCCTCGCAACCCCAAGAAATGCGCCGCTTCCGCGCCTTTCCGGGAAAAGGCTGGACACATGGTGCATGGACATTCGAGGCAGCCGGCCATCGCCCGCAGCGCCTCCCCTCTCACCGGCCGCGTTCGCGTGCCGGGCGACAAGTCGATCTCACACCGGTCCTTCATGCTGGGAGGACTTGCCGCCGGCGAGACGCGGATCACCGGCCTGCTCGAAGGCGAAGACGTAATGCGGACGGGCGCGGCCATGCGCGCCATGGGCGCGCATGTCGAGAAGCTCGGCGCGGAATGGGTCATCCAAGGCACCGGCAACGGTTGCCTTCTCGAACCGGAGGGCGCGCTCGACTTCGGCAATGCCGGCACCGGGGCGCGCCTGACCATGGGTCTGGTCGGAACTTACGACATGCAGAGCCTGTTCATCGGCGACGCCTCGCTCAGCGGACGGCCGATGGGCCGCGTGCTCGATCCCCTGCGCCAGATGGGCGTGGAGGTGCTCGAAGCCGCGCCCGGCGACCGCATGCCGATCCGGTTGCGCGGGCCGAGGACCGCGGCGCCGATAAGCTACCGAGTGCCGATGGCGTCGGCGCAGGTGAAATCGGCGGTGCTGCTGGCCGGGCTGAACGCGGCCGGAATCACCACTGTCGTCGAGCCGGTCATGACCCGCGACCATACGGAACGGATGCTCGTTGGATTCGGCGCCAGCCTGTCCGTCGAGACCGATGCGCAGGGCGTCCGGCACATCGCCATCGAGGGCCGCGGCAGGCTCGCCGGGCAGGTCATCGAGGTGCCGGGCGACCCGTCGTCGGCCGCCTTTCCGCTGGTCGCCGCGCTCGTCGTGCCGGGGTCGGACGTCGTTATCGAGAACGTGCTGATGAACCCAACCCGCACCGGACTGATCACCAGCCTGATCGAAATGGGCGGCCGCATCGAATTCCTCGGTCGGCGGACGGCCGGCGGCGAGGATGTCGCCGACCTCAGGGTGCGCGCCTCCGAACTCAGCGGCGTCACCATTCCGGCGGGCCGCGCGCCGTCGATGATCGACGAGTATCCGGTGCTTGCCGTCGCCGCCTGCTTTGCCGAAGGCGCGACGCTGATGCAGGGGCTGGAGGAACTCAGGGTGAAGGAATCCGACAGACTGTCGGCGGTCGCCGCCGGCCTCGAGGCCAATGGCGTCGATTGCGAGGAGGGCGAAGCGTCGCTTCTGGTGCGCGGCCGACCAGGCGGCCGGGGAATCGGCGGCGGCATGGTCGCGACGCATCTCGATCACCGCATCGCCATGAGCTTCCTGGTGCTCGGCCTCGCCGCGGAGAAGCCGGTCCGCATCGACGACCAGACGATGATCGCCACCAGCTTTCCCGAGTTCCTGCCGCTGATGTCGAAGCTCGGCGCCAGCATCGAGGTGCTGGAGCCCGTCGAAGGTTGATGCCGCCCATGTCCCATCCCCGTCCGGCCGGCGATCCGCGGCTCTTTCGGTGACCGTCGCGCGACCTCTGGTGATTGCCATCGACGGTCCTGCCGGGGCCGGCAAGGGCACGCTGGCCCGGCGACTGGCCGACTATTACCACCTAAATCTACTCGATACCGGCCTCACCTACCGGGCCGTTGCCTACGATCTCATGTCGCGGGGGCGGCGGCTCGACGACCGCGAGGCGGCGATGGAAGCCGCGAACAACGTCGATCCCGGCAGGCTGGACCGCAGCCTGCTGTCGGCCCATGCTGTCGGCGAGGCGGCTTCGACGGTGGCCGTCATCCCGGGCGTGCGCCGCATCCTCGTCGAGAAGCAGCGGGCCTTTGCGGAACGCCCGCCGGGCGCGGTGCTCGACGGCCGCGACATCGGCACCGTGGTCTGCCCCGACGCCGGAGTAAAACTCTACGTGACGGCAAGCGCAGAGGTCCGCGCCAGGCGCCGGCTGGCGGAGATCGAAGCGGCCGGCGGCAGCGGCGACTTAGCAGGGATTCTCGCCGACATACGCCGCCGCGACGAGCGCGACATGGGCCGCGCGGACTCGCCGCTCGAGCGGGCCGCCGACGCGCACTTGCTCGACACGTCCGAAATGGCTATAGAGACCGCGTTTCTGGCGGCCAAGGCCATCGTCGACGATGTGCTTGCCGCGGGGAACGAGGCCTGATCGGCTGTCTTGCCTGGCCGCCTCGTTTGGCGGAGCTGTTCAAGGACACCGTATCGGGCACGAACCAGCCTGCCAGCATTCTTCATGCGCCGGAACCGCCGCGACGAGACAAGCGGCAACAGGGGTTTTTCGAACTCCGGAATGGCGGCAGGCAAACGCAACGCGAACCACGGCGCACGGTCCCCGCAGGCGGGGACACCATCAGGAGAATCGATGTCACAAACTGCTGCAAGTGAGGCAAATCCCTCGCGCGACGATTTCGCCGCACTTCTCGAAGAATCCTTTTCGGACGGCCATTCCGGCGAGGGCCAGGTGGTCCGCGGAACGATCACCGCGATCGAGAAGGACATGGCAATCATCGATGTCGGGCTCAAGGTCGAGGGGCGGGTGCCTCTCAAGGAGTTCGGGGTCAAGGGCAAGGACGGCGAGCTGAAAGTCGGCGACACCGTCGAGGTCTATGTCGAGCGCATCGAGAACGCGCTCGGCGAAGCGATGCTGTCGCGGGAGAAGGCGCGGCGCGAAGAGAGCTGGGTGCGCCTCGAAGAGAAGTTCAACCGCGGCGAGCGCGTCGAAGGCGTCATCTTCAACCAGGTGAAGGGCGGCTTCACCGTCGATCTCGACGGCGCCGTAGCATTCCTGCCGCGCAGCCAGGTCGACATTCGTCCGATCCGCGACGTCACCCCGCTGATGCACAATCCGCAGCCCTTCGAGATCCTCAAGATGGATCGCCGGCGCGGCAACATCGTGGTGTCCCGGCGCACGGTGCTCGAGGAGAGCCGGGCCGAGCAACGGTCCGAGATCGTCCAAAACCTCGAAGAGGGGCAGGTCGTCGAAGGCGTGGTGAAGAACATCACCGACTACGGCGCCTTCGTGGACCTCGGCGGCATCGACGGACTGCTGCACGTCACCGACATGGCGTGGCGCCGCGTCAATCACCCGACCGAGATTCTGGCCATCGGCCAGACGGTCAAGGTGCAGATCATCCGCATCAACCAGGAGACGCATCGCATCTCGCTCGGCATGAAGCAGCTCGAGAGCGACCCGTGGAGCGACATCGGCGCGAAGTTCCCGATCGGCAAGAAGATCAAGGGCACCGTCACCAACATCACCGACTACGGCGCCTTCGTGGAGCTGGAACCGGGGATCGAGGGCCTCATCCACGTTTCGGAGATGTCGTGGACGAAGAAGAACGTCCATCCCGGCAAGATCCTGTCGACGACGCAGCAGGTGGACGTCGTGGTGCTCGAGGTCGATCCGGCCAAGCGCCGCATCTCGCTCGGCCTGAAGCAGACGCTGGAAAACCCGTGGGAAGCCTTCGCGCGCGACCACCCGGTCGGCAGCCAGGTCGAAGGCGAGGTCAAGAACAAGACCGAGTTCGGCCTGTTCATCGGCCTCGACGGCGATGTCGACGGCATGGTGCACCTCTCCGACCTCGACTGGAATCGTCCCGGCGAGCAGGTCATCGAGGAGTACAATCGCGGCGACGTGGTGAAGGCGCAGGTTCTCGACGTCGACGTCGAGAAGGAGCGCATCTCGCTGGGCGTCAAGCAGCTCGGCCGCGACGCGGTCGGCGAAGCGGCCTCATCGGGCGAACTGCGCAAGAACGCGGTCGTCACCTGCGAGGTCACCGCGATCCGCGACGGCGGCCTCGAGGTGAGGCTCGTCGACCACGGCGTCGAGACGTTCATCAAGCGCAACGACCTGTCCCGGGATCGCGACGAGCAGCGCCCGGAGCGTTTTACGGTCGGTCAGAAGGTCGACGCCAGGGTGATCGCCTTCGACAAGAAGACGCGCAAGATCCAGGTGTCGATCAAGGCGCTGGAGATCGCCGAGGAAAAGGAGGCGGTCGCCCAGTACGGATCGACCGACAGCGGCGCGTCGCTCGGCGACATCCTGGGCGCCGCCCTGAAGAAGCAGGGTGGAAGCTAGGGCAGCAAACTGCGTAGCGGTTTCGCGTCCGCGCGTCCAACTACCCAACCGCTGAAAAACCCCGCCGGAGCAATCCGGCGGGGTTTTGTCGTATGCCGCATCGACGTTTGCCGACTGACGCAGGTCTCTCGTTGGGTCAGGTTCGCCTCGGCCGGAACCTGCCCGGAACGGCGAGCGTTAGGTCTTCTCGAGGCGGGTCATGTCAAATGAAGGAGACGATGATGAACTGGAATCAGATCGAAGGAAACTGGGAGCAGTTCAAGGGCAAGATCCAGAGCCAGTGGGGCAAGCTGACCAATGACGATCTGGACGTGATCAGTGGCAGGCGCCAGGAGCTGGCCGGCCGCATCCGGGCGCGCTACGGCAAGGCGGAACAGGAAGCCGAGTCCGAAATCGACAACTGGCTTGCCCGCCACTGAACCCTGCCCCATCGGCAAGCCCGCCGAACACGATTCGGCGGGCGTTGCTCGTAAAGGAAAAAACGCGACCGTTATCAATGCCGCTGTCTGTGCGAAGGCTATTGCGCGGGTTCGCGCGCTAGACGAGGCGCCAAGTTGACATCGGCGGCGTTGAGCCGCTCATTGTTCTTTATCGAAAAGCCATTGGGACGGTCATGATTCGGAACCGGAACGAGACGTGTGCACGCGCACGTGCCGGCGCAACCACGCCCAATCCCGCCGGCGCATGACCGACGCACCGGCGCCCCCCAGGGTCCGGGCCTTTGCGCCGTTCAGGCATGGCATCTTCCGTTCCGTCTGGCTAGCCAGCCTCGCCTCCAACCTCGGATCCCTGATCCAGGGCGTCGGAGCGGCCTGGCTGATGACGTCCATCACGCAGTCCGCCGACCTGGTCGCCCTGGTGCAGGCCTCCTCGGCGCTTCCGATCATGCTGTTCTCGCTGCTCTCGGGGGCCATTGCCGACAATTTCGACCGTCGCGCGGTGATGCTGGTGGCGCACGGCTTCATGCTCGTCGTGTCCGTCGCGCTGACCGTCTTTGCCTATGCCGGCGGCATGACGCCGTGGCTGCTCCTCGGCTTCACCTTCCTGGTCGGCTGCGGCTCGGCTCTCAACAACCCATCCTGGCAGGCGGCGGTCGGCGACATGGTGCCCCGCGACCACGTGCCGGCAGCGGTGGCGCTGAACTCGGTAAGCTTCAACCTCACCCGGAGCGTCGGTCCGGCGATCGGCGGCGCCATCGTGGCGGCGTTCGGTGCGGCGGCTGCCTTCGCGGCGAATGCGGTGAGCTATCTGGCGCTGCTTGTCGTTCTGGCCCGCTGGCGGCCGGCAATCCAGCCGAGCACCCTGCCGCGCGAGCCAATGGCGCTCGCCATCTCGGCGGGGCTGCGCTACGTGGCGATGTCGCCCAGCATCGCCAGGGTGCTCATTCGCGGCTTCGTCTTCGGACTGAGCGCGATATCGGTGCTGGCGCTGTTGCCGCTGGTGGCGCGCGATCTGGTGGACGGCGGACCGCTGCTCTACGGCGTGCTGCTCGGCGCCTACGGGCTCGGCGCGCTCGGCGGCGCGCTGCTCGGCGCCCGCCTGCGGGGCGTGATCAGCAACGAGTGGATCGTCCGCATCGGCTTCCTCAGCTTTGCGCTGTCGGCCACCGTGGCGGCGCTCGGCACCACGGCCTGGGTGACCTTCATCGGACTGATGATCGGCGGCGCCAGCTGGGTGCTGACGCTGTCGCTCTTCAACGTCACGGTGCAACTCGCGACGCCGCGCTGGGTGGTCGGGCGCGCCATGTCGATCTACCAGATGGCGACGTTCGGCGGCATGGCGCTAGGAAGCTGGATCTGGGGGCTCGTCGCCGAGGCCCACGGACCGCAGGCGGCACTCCTTGTCTCGGCGGCGCCGATGCTGTTCGGCGCGTTGCTCGGCGCCTGGATAAGGCTGCCGGAGCCGATGACGCTCAATCTCGATCCGTTGAACAGCTTCCGGGAGCCGCATCTCAAGCTCGACGTCACGCCGCGCAGCGGCCCGATCGCCATCCTCATCGAATACCTCATCCGCGAGGAAGACCTGCACGAGTTCCTCGACGCCATGGCCGAGCGGCGGCGCATCCGGCGCCGCGACGGCGCCCGCCAATGGGCCTTGATGCGCGACCTCGAGAACCCGCAGCTGTGGATCGAGACCTATCACACGCCCACCTGGATCGAATATGTCCGGCACAACCAGCGCCGGACGCATGCCGACGCCACCATCACCGAGCAGCTGCACCGGCTGCACAGCGGATCCGAGCCGCCGCGCGTGCACAGGATGATCGAGCGCCCGCCGGACTGGGCGGCCTCGCAGGGTCAGCTGAAGGGCATGGTCGACCTGCACTGAACTCGGGCACGGCCCGTTCAGGCCCGTCCGTAAATCGGGATCACGGCGCCGCTGGTTGCCAGGTTTTCGGGCGAGGCAAGCCAGACGATCGCTGCGGCGGCTGCGTCGATCCCGACCCATTTGCCGAAACTTGCCTGCGGCATGGCGGCCCGGTTGGCCGGGGTGTCCAGCGTCGACGGCGCGATCGCGTTGACGAGGATGCCGGCGCCCTTCAATTCCTCGGCAAGGGCAAGGGTCATCGCCGCCACGGCCGCCTTGCTCGCAGCATAGGCCACCATGCCGGCGCCACGCCTCGGCTCCAGGGCTGGTCGGGCAGCGACGTTGACGATCCGGCCGGCCCGGCCGACCTGCAGCATGGACCGCGCTGCCGCGCCGCAGCACAGGAACGTGGCGCGGAAGTTGGCGTCGATCATGGCGGACAGGACTTGCGGTGCCGACTCTTCAATGACCGCCATTGCGAAGCCTCCGACCAGGTTGATCGACGCCCAGAGGTCGGGAACGGATGCGTAAAAGGCGTCGACCGCAACCGCGTCGGCAAGATCCACGCCGGCGACCGGCCTCACCCGCTCATTTCCCGCAAGCAGCCTCTCCGCGTCAGGACGGCTGCTCGGCACATGGCAGATCGCGCCTTCCTCGAGCAGCCGCGCCAGCACGGCGCCGCCGAGCGCGCCGGTGCCGCCGGTCACCACGATCTGCCTGTCCTCGAATTCGCCTGCCATCTTGTCATTCCCGCGCTGCGCTGCGGAAGTCGGCTGGGCATTTGATACTGCCCCTCGCAGCACTCGCTGGCCCAGTAAACACGGGTGCCTGTCAGTCGCAAGGGCCGTGGAGGGGTCGTCCGATGCGAGCCGGCAGCGCGGGAGTATTCCGGCTTACCTCACTTTTTCTCAAACCTTCTTGACTTGACCGTGAACGCACCTGCGCCATGCTTTGCTGCACTGCAACATCATGGAGATTCCCGTGACCGACGTGAC
>JAJFMR010000113.1 GCA_020696915.1 Rhizobiaceae bacterium
GAGGACGGACATCAGGCCGCGCCGCATCCGGTCCCCGGCGAAGCCGCCGGCCGAGCCCCGGACGATCAGCACGCCGCCGCTCATGCCGGCCGTTTCGCCAGCCAGCGGGGCGCCGAGATGATCACCCGCATTTCCACCAATTTCGAGCCTGCCCCCGCGCATGCCCGAGCCTGCGTGCGGGCCGGCGCTGCCCTCCACGATCAGGTGTCCGCCTGACATCCCGCGCCCGGCCTGCGCCCCGGCGTCGCCGATGGCACGAACCACGCCATCCGCAATGCCGGCCGCCAGGCAGTCGAAGCGGAGGCTGCCGCCGTCGAAGACGATCTTGGCAGCATCGTCGCCCGCCACCCGGAAAACGTCTCCCACCGCTGCCGCGCGCTTCGATTGGCCGAGCCGCATCCTTTCGATGTCGCGCCTGGCCACGCCGGCCAGGCCGCGCGGCGTGAGCGGCGAGAGGTCCAGCCGCTCGGGGGGCTCGTCCCGAAGCGTGAAGGCCAAAGCGCTCACGGTAACAGGTCCTTCAGATGGTAGAGGAATTTGCCGAGCTTTCCCCCATAATTGCCCGCGGTGATGCGGCTGGCCCCTTTCATCGGACCGAGCGCGGTCACCGCTCTGATGCCGGCCGCCATCGCTCTGCCGACCGCATCCCCGTTTTCGCCGTCGATCACGACCTCCAGCACGGCATTGACGTCGGATGCCAGGGCGCTCTTCACGACGCCGCGCAGCGTTGGAGCAAAAGCGTCGTTGGTCGAGGCGATCATGCCTTTGTACTTGCCGCCGATTTTCGACCCCGAGCGAACGATGCCGCCGGGAAACGGCATTATGGCGCCGGGAACCTTCTCGATGGCGGCGACGCAGGCCTCGGCGGCGGCCAGCGCCTTGGCGCTGCTCCCGGCCAGCAGCAGCAGATTGCCGCCGCCGACCGCATCCTTGGTCATACCGGTGGCCGCTTCGCACACGAACTCGCCGTCCATCACCGGTATCCGCCAGAAATGTCGGCCGCCGAACTTTTTCGAGATCTGCCAGCCGTCACCGAAATAGCGAATTGCAGCTCCGAGCTTGAGCTGGTTGGGACCGTTCATGCCGGCGAAACAGGCGCTGCCGGGCGAAGTCAGCACACATTGGCCCAAGCGGTTCAGGAGCTGCTTCTGCAATTCATCCGTGCTGACGGCAAAGATCATCACCCGGCAGCCGGGCCGCCCGTCCGGCGTTTCCGCCTCGGACAATTCGGTGTCTATGGCGGCTTCGCAGCCGCAGCCGATGACCGAAGTGGCAAAGCCGGTCATCGTCACCGCCGCCTGTCGGGCCCATTTGCGGTTCGGCCCGGTGATGACGATAGCGGTCGCGCGCATGCCGAACGCCTCTGCGAACGTGTCCTCGACGAAAACGCCGTTAACGAGCATGGCGAGTGTCCAATGCGGCGTTGAACGTCATGCGCGGCATGGAACCTCGCCGAAAGGCTCGTCTCGCGCAATGGCGGAGTCGGGGAAGGCCAGCCAGTCCAGCGACAGGCCGTAGCGCTGCTGGTAGAATTCCTCCAGTCGCCGGATCATGGCGGGGTTCTTCGGGGGATCGAGCCGGAGTGCCTTGCCCCAGCGATAGTGCGTGACCTCGCCATCCGTGACCACCTGATCGCCGTTCTTGAACACCAGCGCCGCCCGGCCCAGCATCTTGGCGATGTCGGCGTCGCGCCGGTACACGGCGACATCGGCAATTGCGCCGGCCCCGAGATGGCCGCGATCCTCGAGCCCCAGCAGTTTCGCCGGTGCGGCCCGGGTCATTATGGCGATCTCCTCGAACGTGTATTCGCGGCCGATGGTGGAAAGGGTCGAGAGCGCCATTGCCGAGTGCGGAAGCAGGGACGCCGCCTCGTTGCGGGCGTCCCGGCTCATCAGCAGTTCGAAAAGCTTCGGGTATGCGGTGAATGGCGCGCCATTCGGATGGTCGGTGGTGAAGAACACGCGCCACGGGTCTTCGATCAGAAGGAAGAGCTCCAGCCCGACCGCCCATTGCAGGGCACCGTAATAATCCTGCCGGTAACGAAACGGGACGATGCCGCCGCCATTGCCGTCGGCTTCGTGAATGACGCTTTTTCGCGGATGGGCGGAGCCCCGCGCGGCGAACTGCCGCATGACGTCGGCCGATATGGTGACGGTCTGGCCGAACATCACCTGGCCGACGTCGATCGTCACCTCACGTGAAGCATTGACGAGTTCGGCCAGGCTCGCGGCCGCAGACGAGAATTTCCGCTTGCCCTCCGTGCCGTAGCCGTAGAACTGGAGATGCGCCAGATGCAGGGGGATGCCTTCCGCGGCGGCGATCGTACGGGCCGCTGTGTCGGCCGCTCCGGGGACGCCGAGATTGTTGCAATGGACGTGCAGCGGATGCGGGATGCCGAGCCGCTCCACGGCGCCCTGCAGCGTCTTGACGATCCGGCGCGAACTGACGCCGTAGGAAGGAACGACGTCATCGAGCGAGAAGGTCCGGACGTTTTCCTTGAATGCCGCTGCCGCGCCGGCGTTGATGACCTTCACGCCCAGCGCGCGCGTCGATCCGACCGTCCAGGCGACATAATCGTCGATCATGTCCGGCGAGGCTTTGTCGCGGATCATCGACAGGAGGAAGTCGTCATTACCGAGGATCGCGAGCGTGCCCTTGTCGATGATCGGAATATCGGCCAACTCGAGGTGGGTATGGAGCGCTGCGTTCGGCGGCATTGCCGGCTCTATGACCGTGGTGAAGCCCATCGTCGCGTAGCGGCGGCCGGTCTCGACGGTCGACCAGCCGGCATTCGAAAGCGGTGTCCCGTCCGGTCGGCGAAGGTGTGCGGCATGCTGCTCGGGCAGCAGGAGCCGCGCCGTGTTCACATTGCCGCCGCCGATGTGCGAGTGGATGTCGATTGCTCCGGCCATCACCACGCAGCCGGAGGCATCGATGGTGCGGTCGGCCCGTCCGTCGGCTGGCGCTTCGATGATGTTCTCGTCCTTGATCCAGAGGTCGCCCGGACCCACGCGGCCGTTCGGGGGATCGACGATTTCGCCTCCCGAGATCCTGGTCAGCATAGATCTGGCGCTCCGCCTGGGACGCGCTCGGCTATCGCGCGAAGCACCGCCGCGGCAGGCGGCGACGAGGATGCCGCCGGCGCCCGCTTGAAGGCGAATGTTCCGGTCCGGCTGGAATAAAGCACCGCATCGTGGTCGATTCCGGCTTCGCCGACGGCGATCGTGACCTGTGCGCCGGCAACCGGACCGTCCGTGTGTTGAAGCGCGACAAAGTCGATTCCGTCATTATTGGCTGGGGCGGTGTCGGGCCACGTCGAGACGTGGAGATGCAGATCGGCCTCGCCGTCGGCGATCATGCGCGCGGCGTCGAAGCGCCAGGGATCGTACTCCGGGAAGCCGCGGGCAAATCCGGTCCGCATGGGAAAACCGGTAAGCCAGGTGGAGGCGAGCGTGCTGCCCCATCCGGACTCGCTGGCCGGCAGAAAAAGGGCGGCTGCACGAGACTTTCGGTTGAGGTCGGAAACCAGCCCTTGGAGCATTTCGATTGCCGGGCTTTCGGAAGCGCGGCCCGAAAACAGGAAGACCGGAAAGCGTGCTGCCGCGAGCGCCTCGGCAAAACGATCGAAATTCTGCACCGGTGTCGCGACCTTGCGGCCGGCGCATTGGGCGCGTAGCGCCGCCAGCGTGGCTGCCTCGCCCCCGCATGAAAGCATCTCGACCAGACCGTCGGTGCCGGGAGGCAGCGAGACGTTGCCGATGACGAAGACACGCCGCTGGCCGACGGCGGGCAGATCCGGGGGCGAGGTGAAGAGTTCCGCCAGGAAGCTCAGATGGATGTCCGGCAGCGCGCCAACGACGACGAGCACATCGGCACGTCGGCGCGCCTCTCCCGGCGTGACGAACATTCCGCCTTGGTCGGTGAACAGGGTGGTCTCGCGGGCAAGCGACGCGCCCCCGGGATGGTCGTAGGCGGCGCCCACCAGCTTTGCCAGGCCGATCGCTGCGCGCGTCCCGTCCGTGTCCGCGTCTATCGTGAATAGGGGACACCGGCTCGCATGCAGCAGCGCCGCCGCCTTTTCGGCCGCCTGCTCAAACGGCGTCTCCCGGTCGCCGATCCAAGCAACCGACATTCCACGCTACTTTCTGGTGCCGGTGCGATCCTATAGCATCGGAGCAAAAAGTGGAATCGCTTTTACGGTGTGCAAACAACAGGCTACAGCGGCATCGAACATTCGTACCGGCGCAGGCCGCTGCAGACGAGTCGGGATTGCCGTGAACCCCCACGACCTTTCCGGCACGTTTCAGGATGGGATGTCGTGCTCAGAATGTCCTTCGGACGCGCCGCGCTCCCTGGGAATGCCGGCTCATGCGCGCTTGCCCCATTGAGGAAAGCAGCTATCATGGCCGTCGGGCACTGGAACCTTCCGTAACGCGCGTGCGTGCGTCGAGGGATGGATGTCGAATACCGTTACCATCAAGGTGCCTGCCCGCCTTCATCTCGGCTTTCTCAACCCCGGCGGCGACGGCGGGCGGCAGTTCGGCAGCGTCGGTCTTGCCCTCAGCGAACCCCAGACCGTCGTCACGCTGTCGCGTTCGAGAGAGGCCGTTGCAGAAGGCCCCGATAGTGCCCGCGCAGCGGCTCACCTGGACAAGGTGCGGCGACGCCTCGGCATCCGCGACGATCACCGTCTGGTCGTCGAGCAGGCAATCCCGCCCCATGCCGGCCTCGGCTCCGGGACCCAGATCGCGCTTGCGGTGGCGCTCGCTGTGCGCGCGCTCCACGATCTGCCCCCCAACCCGAGGGACGACGCCACCCTTCTGTCGCGCGGCGCCAGGTCCGGCATCGGCGTCGCCAGCGTCGTGGATGGCGGCGTCATCGTCGATGCGGGGCGGAGCGAACGTGGCGGGCTGCCGCCGGTCGTGGCCCGGCTGCCATTTCCGGACGATTGGCGGGTCATCCTTATCCTCGACCGGGGAGGACAGGGACTGCACGGCGCCGACGAGATCGAGGCGTTCCGCCGCCTGCCGCCATTCCCGCAGAGCGGGGTTGGCGAGATCTGCAGGCACGTGCTGACCGGCCTCATGCCAGCGCTCATCGAGCGCGATATAGATGGTTTCGGCGCCGCCGTGGGCGCCGTCCAGAGGCTCGTCGGCGCCCATTTCGCACCGGTCCAGGGCGGCGTCTTCACATCCGGCCGAGTGGAGGCGGTCGCCAGCCGGCTGGAGCGGACGGGGGCGGTCGGCATCGGTCAGAGTTCCTGGGGTCCGACAGGCTTTGCCTTCGCGGCGTCCGAAGCGCAGGCGTCGGGGATGGTCGCTGCCGTTCGTGGCATGACGGGGAGTGACATCGAGATCAGGATCGTGCGGGGCAGGAATTTCGGCGCGATGGTCTGCCCGGCGCGGCTGGACATGGTCGAAAGCTGAGATGTCGGCCTTCAAAGCGCATCGAACCGGAGAGGATGAATGACCCGCAAGCATATCCTGCACATGCTGACCCCGTTGAGGCACATGAGCCCCTTCGATGTGAACATGGCGCTGGATGCCGGATTTGATGCCGTCATACCCTATACCGGGGTGAGCCTCGGCGAAGTAACGGGGCTCGTGCAGGACGCGATCTTTTCACGCCCTCCCGACGCCGGCGCCGATACCGGCATCTTCATTGCCGGCAAGGACGCCTTGCTGGCGCTCGACATGCTCGAGGCGGCGCGGAAGGCGATGGTGCCGCCGTTCAGGATTTCGGTGTTCGCCGATCCTGCGGGATCCTTCACCACTGCGGCCGCGATGGTGGCCAAGGTGGAAAAAGCCATGGACACGCATTTCCAGCGCAGCCTGCGCGGGACGCGAATGGCGATCTTCGGCGCCACCGGCGTTGTCGGCTTCTGCGCCGCCGTTATCGCGGCCCGGGAGGGCGCCGAGGTCACCCTGGTCGGCCATGACGGTCTCCGGCGGGTGAAGGACATTGCGGACGCCGTCAGGTCCCGGTTCGAAGTGGAAGTCGCCGCCGCCGACGGTTCCACTGAAGCCGGCAAGAGGGCGCAGCTCGATGCTGCCGAAGTGATCCTCTCGGCGGCAAAAGCCGGCGTCCAGGTTATTTCGCAGGCGCAATTGCAGGCAGCCGGCGGGTTGCTCATCGCGGCCGACGTGAATGCGGTTCCTCCCGCCGGCGTCGAGGGCCTGCCGGTAAACGCAGACGCAGAACCACTGAAAGAGGCAGGTGGCGTCGGTATCGGCCCGCTCGCCATAGGCAACGTCAAATACAAGGTCGAGTCCGGTCTGTTCAAACGAATGATCGAATCCACCAAGGCAGTCACCTTCGATTTCCAGGATGCGTTTTCCCTTGCCCGCGAGAAAGCCAGATAGTCCCCCCGCGCTGCTGATCGCCGGGATCTCCGGCCGCGCGCTTGCTGCCGCGGCCAGGCGGGCCGGCTATCGTCCGCTGGTCGCCGATTTCTTCTGCGACACCGACACCGTCGCACTGGCGGAGCGAACGGTCGTCCTGCCGGGCGACCTGCAGCACGGCATAGATGAACGCTTCCTGATCGAGACCCTGCGGCGATTGGCGGGGAGTGATGCCCCGCGCTACGTCGTGCTCGGGTCCGGTTTCGAGCACCAGACGAAGCTGGTCGACGACATTGCCCGCCTGTTTCCGTTGGCGGGCAATGACGCAGCGTCCATCCGCCGTATCAAGGACCCGCAGCAGCTTGCCGGCGATTGCGCGGAACTCGGGATTCCGCATCCGGCGTTTCGGTGGGATCGCCCGCCCGACCCGGCGAGCTGGGTGACCAAGGCGACCGGCGGAGCCGGCGGGACGCATGTCAAGAGCGCTGCAGGCGAGGGCCCGGCCGCGGGGCGCTATTTCCAGCGCTTCGTTCCTGGCGCGAGCGTTTCGGCCCTGTTCATCGGCGATGGACGCAAAGCCCGGATCATCGGTTTCAGCCGGCAATGGACATCGCCGGCTCCGGCTTCGCCCTTTCGCTACGGCGGGGCGGTGCGGATGACGCGCTTCGATCGCGGCGACGCGGCGGTGATCTGCAAATGGCTCTCCGGTCTTACCGCGGTTGCCGGTCTGCTCGGGCTCTGCAGCGCGGATCTGATCCGAACGTCGACAGGCTACCAGCTCGTCGAGATCAATCCACGCCCGGGCGCCACTCTCGATATTTTCGACAGCCGGGAGGCGCCATTGCTGGAGGCACATCTGCGGGCCGCGCGGGGGGAACCCTTCGACCTGCCGCGTTTCGCCGGTTCCATGGCGTCGCAGGTCGCCTATGCGATGAGGCCGGTGACGCCTTTTCCAGCCTTCGTCTGGCCCGACTGGACCGCCGACAGGCAGTCACCCGGTACGTCTCTGGCGGCCGGCGATCCGGTGTGCACGGTCTTCGCCCGGGGGCCGAGTGCGGCCGCGGCCCGCGCCATCGTACGGTCGCGTGCAGTCGAATTGCGGCGCTGCTGGGATGTTTGCGCGTCATGAGAGACGGCATGGCCTTTCTCAACGACAGCGCGATCAGAATCGCCGAGGATATGATCCGCGCCGCCGACCGGCTTCGCATCGGGGTGTCCAGGGGGCCGGGCGGAGAGCGGCTGATCGATGCGGGCGGGGCGGTGCAGGGCGGCATCGAGGCGGGACTGCGCATCGCGGAAGCCGCGATGGGCGGTCTCGGCAACATATCGGCGGTCTTCGACCGAACGCAGGAGAAATGGCCCTTCACCGTGCAAGTGCGCAGCTCGCAGCCGGTGCTCGCCTGCCTGGCATCGCAATATGCCGGCTGGAACCTGTCCAGCGAGGATTATTTCGCCATGGGCTCGGGTCCGGCGCGGGCGCTCGCCCGCGTCGAGCCGCTGTTCGGCACGCTGGCCTATCGCGACGAGGCCGACGCCGCCCTGCTCGTCCTGGAGGCCGCAAAACCGCCGCCTCCCGCGGTGGTGGAGAAGGTCGCCAGGGGCACTGGACTGGCGGCCGACAAGCTGACCTTCATCTACGCGCCGACCCAGAGTCTCGCGGGGACTGTGCAGATTGTCTCCCGCGTGCTGGAGGTCGCCCTGCACAAGGCCAACGACCTCGACTTCCCGCTGCACAACATCGTGGAAGGGGTGGGCGCGGCTCCCATCCCCGCCCCGCATCCCGATTTCCTCGCCGCCATGGGCCGCACCAACGACGCCATCATCTATGGCGGCTTCGTCCAGCTTTTCGTCTCCGGGCCGGCGGACGGAGCCAGGGAACTCGCCGACAAGCTGCCAAGCCGGGCATCGCG
>JAJFMR010000114.1 GCA_020696915.1 Rhizobiaceae bacterium
CCGGCTGCGTGGTCCTGGTCAGCCGACCAGGGTGGCTTGCCGCCAGACCGGGTTACTCCGCCTGTCGAGCAAGGCCGACGCGACCACGAGGAAGGCCTTGGCCCCCTGACCGGTGCATGTCAGGCTGTGCTCGACGTCGGCCGCGTAACGCGCCGTCTCGCCCGCCCTGATGACAGTCTCGGAGCCGCCGCTCCGCACGGTGATCTCGCCTTCGATGCAATGAAGATGTTCGGTCGTGCCGGCCGCGTGCGCGTCGCTGACGAGACTGCCGCCTGGCGCGAACCGCAGCAGATACCATTCGATCGTCGACAGCATCGAGGCCGGCGACAGGATCTGCATGGTGCAGCTGCCGTCGGCGCTGCTGATGGTCGGCGTCGCATGCCGGGGCTGGCGGTCGATCGGCAGCGTCTCGGGGTTTGCCGCGCCGATCAGCCGGTTGAGGTCGGTGTCGAGCGCGCGGGTCAGATGCCAGAGCGTTCCATAGGTCGGGATTGGCATTGCCGCGCTCGATGTCGCACAGCATGGAGCGGGAAATGACGGACGACGCCGCGAGCTCCGTCAGCGTCAGGCCCCGGTTCTTGCGAAAGCTCCGCAGCCGCGGTCCGATGGCGGGTGGCCGTTCCACGTCCATGGTCACACCGCTGGCGCCTCGACCGGCTCGCCGAGCGTGTGCATCAGGCGGTTGGCCCAGCCGAACAAGGCCGCCGAAAGGACGAGGTCGAGGATTTCCTCGTCGTCCAGCCCGGCCTGTCTCAGCGCCGATAAATCGTCGGCGGTAGCGGCCGGCGGGCACTCCGAAAGCCTGGCGGCAAAGCGCAGGATGGCCGAGGATCGCGGATCGAGTTCGGCGTCCAGGCCCTCCGCGAATATCCGGGCGATCGCCGTCTCGTCCCTCGCGAGCTGATTGTAGCGGCTGGCATGGACCGCCGCGCAATAGATGCATCGATTGACGATCGAGGCGCCGACGGCGCCCAGCTCGCGTTCGGCCCGCGAAAGCCCCCCGCGATTGTACATGATGCCGTTGAACAGGGGCGAGCGGGGCTTCAGCGTCTCGGCGTCATGGGCGAGTACCAGCAGATAATCCGAAACCTGGCGGTTGGACGGGGTCACCTTCAATGCGTCGAGTTGCGCGGCACTGGCCTGCGTGATGTCGACCGGGGTGACGTGCGGCTTCCACTCGGGAACAACGGCCGTGAATTCATGGACGACCTTGCTCATGATGCCGCCTGCATGAGCCTGAGGCCGGCGACCAGCCTGATCTGGTAGCTGACGAAGGCGACCAGTTCCGAAAGCCTGACGATATCCGCGTCCGGCACACCCGATTCGCGGAGTGCGGCAATGTCTTTTCCCGTCGCCGATTTCGGGTCGCGCGCGACGAGATCCGCATGTCTGACAAGGGCGCTCGTACGCAGGTCATCGCCTGCGAAATCGAGCTCGGCGACACGCCGCTCGGCATCGCTGGCGCCGGCCTTTCCGGCGAGATCGAGGAAGTGCCGCGCGAGGTCCATATCAGCATTGATCCGGGCGATACGGCAGGCAAGGGCGGCGCGCAGGCCATGCGACAGGCCGCCCGCATAGATGGGGGTGATCGCCGCGTCGTGAGTGGCTTGCGTGAGTGCGAAGATATCGGCGCGTTTGGAGACGGCCGCAGCGAGCCCGCTGCCCGGCTCGATGGCCGCCAGGTCGATCACCAGGTCCCTCATGCCACGCCTCTCCTTTGCAGCCGCGAGGACGCCTCTTCGGCGGTGCCCTCCGGCAGCTCGCTCGCGGTCCACTCGTCGCCGCGCAGTTCCGGCGTGTCATAGGCCTGCAGGATGTTCCAGTGCTTCTCGATGTCCTCGGCATAGAACCGGGCGGCCAGTTCGCGGGCCAGCCAGCCCGCTCCTTCGCTTATGCCGGGTATGTCGCCGCTCGTCTTGCCGAGGCTGACGCTCGCGCCGTAGTTGAAGCAATGGATCCGGGACAGCCACGGCGCCTCGCCTTCGCCGCGTTCCTGGAAACTGAAGTCGGCGGCGAGATAGGGAAACAGCCCGAGTTGTGCGTTCTCCAGCCCGGCCGGCGGAACGTAGCGGTCCCGCCACAGCGCGATGCTGCCGGCATATGGATCGAGTTCCCGGCGTGCCAGCGGCTCCACGAGGAAGCCGGTGCCCAGGATGAGGTAGTCGGTACGGAGCCGCTTGCCGCCCGCAATGTGGATGGTCACCTCGCCGTCGGCCGCTTCAGTCCCCTCGATTGCCGCGTCGAAATGGAAATATGCATTCGCATGTCTGGAGACCCGCAGCGTCGAGCCTCGAGGCGCCGGCGTCTGCGTCTCGGCCGAGTAATGCATGATGCGCCAGCGCCAGGCGTCGCCAAGCGCCGGAAACCCGGCGGTGAAGCCGTAGGAGCCGATGCCCATCAGCTTGTTGACGGTCGGCATCCGCCTGCGCCGGGCGAGCTGGCGCACTTCGCTGGCGCCCGCTTCGAGAGCTTCGGCGGCATTGTCGACTGCCGACGCACCGACACCGACCACGACGACCCGTTTGCCCCTGAGGGCTGCGAAGTCGATCTCTTCGGAGGAGTGCGCCCAGAAGCGCTTCGGCAGGGTCGCGGCGAAATCGGGGATGTTGGGATGCCCGGTGCCGTCACGCCCGGTGGCCATGACCACCCGCCGCGCCAGCACGCTGTCTTCGCGGCGGCCGGCGCCGTCGAGCGTCAGCCGAAAAAGGTCGCCTTCCGGGATGATGCGCAGCACCTCGACCTCGTTTTCGACCGGCAGGTCGAGCACGCGCCGATACCAGCGCAGATAGTCCATCCACATCGGCCGCGGGATCTTGTCGAGCGCTGCCCACGCGTCCGCACCGAATTGCGCCGTGAACCAGGCGCGGAACGTCAGCGATCCGAAGCCGTAGGCCGGACCGGTGAGTTGCTTGGGCGAGCGCAGCGTCTCCATGCGCGCATAGGTCAGCCACGGACCTTCGAAGCCGGCAGGGCTGCGATCGAACATTCTGATGTTGCGGATTCCCGCACCGATCAGCGCGAAGCCTGCCACCAGCCCGCACATGCCGCCGCCGATGACCACGACATCATGCACCGGCTGGCCGCACCCAGACGTCCTCGCCGGACAAGGAATCGATGTCGGTCGGATGAACGAGGGCCATCAGCCTGCTGCCGTCGGCGATCTCGACCAGCATCGACGTGTGGTTGCCCTTGAAGACGCGCTGCCTGATCTTGCCCGGGATCGAGTTGGCGCCGGCGAGCGGCGAAGTCGAGCATTCAATCGACTCCGGCCTCAGCACGATGCAGACGGGGTCGCCCGGCTGCGCGCGACGCCCGGTCGCCGCCGCCTCGACCGGCGTGCCGTTCCAGGTCAGCGCCATGCGCGTGTCGTCGCCGCCAACGATCCTCGCCTTCAGCAGGTTGGCATCGCCGATGAAATTCGCCACGAACACGCTCTGCGGCCGCGAGTAGAGCGTCTTCGGATCGCCCATCTGCTCGACCCTCCCTTCGTTCATGACGACGATCGTGTCCGACATGGTCAGCGCCTCCTCCTGGTCATGCGTGACGAAGAGAAAAGTCTTGCCGGTCCGCTCCTGTATGGCCTTGAGCTCGATCTGCATCTGCTGGCGCAGCTTCGCATCGAGGGCGCTCAGCGGTTCGTCCAGCAGCAGCACCTGCGGGTCGGGGGCGAGCGCCCGCATCAGCGCCACACGCTGGCGCTGGCCGCCGGACAGTTCGGACGGAAAGCGCCGCGAATAGCCCTGCAACTGCACCAGCTCCAGGAGTTCCATCACCCGCCTGTGGATCGCGTCGGATGACTTGCCCTGCAGCTCGAGGCCGAAGGCGATGTTGCGGGCCACGTCCATGTGCGGGAACAGCGCATAGTCCTGGAAAACGATGTTCACGTTGCGCTTGTTCGGCGGCAGCCGCGTGACATCCTTGCCGGCCAGCATGATGCGCCCCGAACTCGGTATCTCGAAGCCGCCGAGCATCCTGAGCGTGGTCGACTTGCCGCACCCCGAGGGGCCGAGCAGCGTAACGAATTTTCCCGCCTCGATGCGCAGGTTCAGTTCGTCGACAGCCGTGACGTTTCCGTAACTCTTGGTGACGTTCGCGAACTCGACGACGGGCTGCATCAGCGAGTCCTTGCGCGGCGTGTGAGAAATTCGGCGTAAAGTCCGACGGAAACGGTGACGACGAGGACCAGGGTCGCCATTGCATTGATCTCGGGCGACATCCCGCCTTGCACCCTGGCGAATATCAGCATCGGCAGGGTCGGACGGTAGCCGCCCAGGAAAAAGGTGCGGACGAAATCGTCGATGCTGAGCAGCAGGCAGAAGATCATGCCTCCGAACAGCGCCGGACCCAGATAGGGCAGCGTGACGCGGAAGAAGGCGACGACGCTGTCGGCGCCCAGGTCGCGGGCGGCATCGACGAGGTTGGCGGGCATCGAACGCAGCCGGGTGAGCGCCATCACCACGACGAAGGGGACCCCGTGGACGGTATGGCCAAGGATGATGGCCGCCGTTCCCGTCGGCAGATTGATCTCGCTGACGAAGATGCGGAGCGAAATTGCCGAGATCATGCCCGGCACGACGGCAGGAAGGCAGGCGAGCGCGAACAGCACGGCTTGGCCCCGCGGGCCGACCGACACGATCAGCATGGCGATCCATACCCCGAGCACGGTGGCAGCGGCCGTCGTCGCTGCTGCAATCAGTACGGAATAGAGACAAGCGTCGAGAAATTGCTTGTCCTGGACCACCGCGACGTACCAGTCGAACGTCCACTGGCCGATCGGGAACGCGACGAAATTGGCGTCCTTGAAGCTCATCGCCATCATCAGCGACAGCGGCACCATGAGATAGAGAAAGAAGGCCCAGTAGCAGGCGCCGAGCGCGGCGCGGGGCGCGTCGGAAAACATGTTTCGCATCACCCTCACACCTTTGTCCCGCGACCGCCGACCAGCCGCATGAAAATGCCGACCGTGATCAGCGAGCTCACCAGCAGGATCAGCGAAAACGCCGCGCCGACCGGCCACCGGTCGCTCGCCCCATGGAAAAAGACGCTGATCGTCTCGGGAAACAGCACCGTCGACGGCCCGCCGAGCAGGATGGGGGTGGCGAACACGCCGATGCAGGTCAGGAAGACGAGGCTGCAGCCGGATACGATCCCGTCACGGGAGAGCGGCAGGATGATCCTGCGGAAGCGCGTGAACGGGCCCGCCCCGAGATCGGCTGCCGCGTCGAGGAGATGCGACGGTATCTTCTCGATCGCCGAATAAAGCGGCAGCAGCATGTAAAGACTGATCAGGTAGACCAGGCCGAAGCCCAGGGAAAACGAGGTGTAGAGCATCGGGATCGGCCGGTCGATCAGTCCGATCTCGCGAAGCAGCGCGTTGATCGCGCCGCGATTGGCGAGAAGCATGATGACCGAAAACGTTCTGATGATTTCGCCGGCCCAGAACGGCACGAGCAGCAGAAGCAATGCCTTGGAGCGTCCTTCAGGTCTGACGATCCTGGCCACGTAATAGGCGACGGGGTAAACCACGACGAGTGTGAACGCAGTCGCGCCGAAGGCGAAGATGAAGCTTCGGATGAGAGGCTGGTAGTAAAGGGAATCCCGAAAGAAGATCGCATAACTGCCCAGCGTCAGGCCGGCCGCCGCATGAGCTTCGACGGGGTAACCGGCGAACAGGCTGATCTTGAACATCTCGTAGATCGGCCCGATGTGCATCGCGACCAGCCACAACATCGGCACAGCGGTCAGCAGGACCAGGCGGCCGGGGCGTGTTTCGATGACAGCGCCGAGTGTCGAACGATAGAGGCGCGACCTGACCATCCGGGCCATGCGCGTGGAGTAGCGTGGAATGGTCGAGCTGTCCGCCGGCCAGAATTCCGCTGCTGACTTGCTGGTGGCCATCACTTGTTCCCTGTCGTGCCTCCCGGCACTGGCCAGGTCCGCCTTCCTCTACGGGCGATTCCCGCCCGTAGAGACCTCCGGCGATCCGCTGGTTCTTCTCCTGTTTTCCAAGGATCGAACGACGCCTTGGAAAAACCGGAACCACCTGAAGGGGTGGCGTCAGCCCGCCTTGACCTCCGCCATCGCCCGGTCGAGGATTTCATTCTTCATGTCGCGGTTGACGGAGCTGAAGAAAGTGATGCGCTCGGCCTGATCCTGCGGCAGGTCCAGCGCCTGCTTCTCGCGATCGTCGAGGAGGTCGCCGACGCCCGATATGGTCGAGTTGAAACCGGACTGCCGGGTCATCGCCGCCCCTATTTCGGGGGTCTCCAGAACGGCGTTGAAGAGTTTGTAGGCGTTCTCGGCGTTGGGCGCGTTGTTGACGACGTTGAGCCCGTAATAGAAGCCGTACGTGCCCTCCTTGGGCACCGACAGCCGGATCGGGAGACCGTCCATGATCAGCTTGGTGGCCGGGCCCGACCATGAGTGGCCGAGATGGATGTCCTCGTTGATGAACATCTGCTGCACCTCGGATCCGGCATCGTAGTACCTCCTGACCATGTCCTTGTGCTTGATCAGGAAATCGCGCGCCTCGTTGGCCGCCTTCTGGGCGACTTCGGGCTTTCCGGTATAGGTGACGAAGTCGCCGTCATGACCGAGATAGAGCATGGTGATCGAAAGGAAGTCATTGAGAATGTAGGTCGTCAGACCCTTGTACTGGGGATCGAACATGACCCCCCAGCTGTCGGCCTCCTTCACGTAGTCGGTATTGATGGCCAAGCCTTCGAATCCGATCAGGATGGGCAGACCCCAGAGTTTCCCCTCGATCTCCGTCGCGTTCTGATAGGCCTTGTTGAGCTTCGTCCAGTTGCCGATCTTGCCCGTGTCCACGGGCGCCAGCAGGTTGGAATCGAGCCACTGGTTGAGACGATGGCCGGCGACGGTGACGATGTCCGTCGTCGGACTTCCACCCTCGGCCGAAACCAGATTGTACTGCTTGCCCTGGTCGTCGGTAAGGCGGACGTTGACCTGGATGCCGGTGTCCTTCTGGAACTTGTCGAGAAATTCCTGCGGCAGGAACTTGTCATAGGTGGTGACGTTCAGCGTGTTGCTCTGCGCCCAGCCCGGCTTCGGCCGGATAATGAACGGAGCGGCCAGCGCCCCTCCTCCGAGAATTTGAAGCGACGTCCTGCGATTGATAGGTCTGTTCATTGGTTCGTCTCCTGAAGCCCTTGGCCGCCAAGCTTTTCGTTCACCGGACCAGGGGGCAGTGCCCACGTCGGATTCCGGAAAACCGTGCAATTCTTCCATTATACCGGATGCAGTCATCCGCATATCACCATGCCAGTCAATCGCAGGCGCAACGCCGGGTCAACACCGTTAGCGCCTCGCTCCGGCGAGGTGCGGCGCTGAACCCGAGCCAGGTTACACACCAGTGCAGGACCTCGATAGGCCGCGTCTGCCATGCCTTCAGGCACGAGATCCATCCGTGCCGTGAGCATCCTGCCGGCTGTCCCTTTCCCCCGCCTTTTCCGTTTCGGACCGCCGGTCCGTTCAGGGCTACTCACGCCGCCTGTGTGGCGAACCAGTCCCGCACCCGGCGTGCGGCATCCGACAGGTTTGCTTCCAGTGGCCACGCCACGTGGAAGAACTTGCCCGTCGACATGATGTGGGCGGTGAGGCGCACCAGCAAGCCCCGCTTCACCATGCTGTCCACGAGGTGATGCCAGCCGAGGGCAATCCCTTGCCCTTCGATGGCCGATTGCACCACCAGCACATAGTCGTTGATGCGCAGCCCCTTTGGGGCGCGCCCGCCATCCGCCCCCGCCGAATGGAACCACTCGCCCCAGGTCGCGGCCGGCCGGTAGGGTTCCTCGAGATGGATCAGCGTGTGCGAGAACAGGCTCTCGACGGTTTCAGGGCGCCCGAACCTGGCGCAGTATCCCGCGCTGCAGACCGGATACACTTTTTCGGCCGCAAGCGGCATCAGCCCGTACTGCGGCCAGTCGGCCTGCGCACCGCCCCGGATGCCGAGAGGGATATTATCGGACACCAGATCGACGTCGCGGTCGGCGGTCTGGATGCGCAGGTCGATGTCCGGCAGCTTCTCGCGAAAATCCTGCAGCCTCGGCACCATCCACATCGACGCGAACGCCGTTGAGGCCGAGAGCGTCACGTTCGGCTCGCCCGCGGCCGCACGCAGTTCCTCTGCCGACCTTTGTACGTAGGACAGGCCGAGCGAGACGTCCCCGAAGAACCTCTCTCCCGCCTCCGTCAGGCGTACGCGGCGATGCTCCCGCCTGAACAGCGGTATCGCGAGGTGCCTTTCCAGCCTGCCTACCGCATAGGAGACCGCGGCCTGGCTCATGCCGAGCTCGCGCCCGGCGGCGGTGAAGCTGCCGAGCCGCCCGGCCGCCTCGAAGATGATCAGACTGCCCGCGGAAGGCAGCAGGCTGCGCAGGTTTGCCATAAACGGTACTTATCAACTTGATGAGATTTTTCCAGCGTCACAAGGGCGGCGCGGTGTCCTAGTCTGCCTGGTCGTGAATGCTGGGATGGTCGAATGAGCGAAATCGCCGGAACCGTGGCTGAAGAGCCCGCCAGGCGCCGCGAGCGGGGCGGCGGCCGCAGCGCCCGCCGCGAGTTGCGCTCCCACGGGCCGCAGGGCACGGGCCGGCCCTACATCGTCCGCTCGATCCCGACCTACGACGTGCTGTCGGAGGAGAGCCTGCAGCGCATCGAGACCACTGCGGATCGCATCCTTGCCGAGATAGGCATCGAGTTCCGGGACGATGCGGTGGCGCTCGACCACTGGCGCCGCGCCGGCGCTTCCGTCGACGGCGTCCTGGTGAAGTTCGAGCCCGGAATGCTCCGCGAGATTTTGAAGCAGGCGCCCGCAACATTCACCCAGCATGCCCGCAATCCGGCGAAGTCGGTGGAGATCGGCGGCAGAAGCGTCGTCTTTTCGCCCGCTTACGGCTCGCCGTTCGTCATGGACCTGGACAAGGGCCGACGCTACGGCACGATCGAGGACTTCCGCAATTTCGTGAAGCTCGCGCAGTCCTCGCCCTGGCTGCATCATTCGGGCGGCACCATCTGCGAGCCCGTCGACGTGCCCGTGAACAAGCGCCACCTCGACATGGTCTACAGCCACATCCGCTATTCGGACCGCGGCTTCATGGGCTCGGTAACCTCCGAATCGAGAGCCGCGGATTCGATCGACATGGCGCGGATCGTCTTCGGAGACGACTTTGTCGACCGGAACTGCGTCATTTTGGGCAACGTCAACGTCAACTCGCCGCTCGTCTGGGACGGCACCATGACGCTGGCGCTGCGCGCCTATGCGCGGGCCAACCAGGCAGCCGTGGTGGTGCCGTTCATCCTCGGCGGCGCCATGGGTCCGGTGACCAATGCCGGCGCCATCGCGCAGGCGCTCGCCGAGACGATGGCAGGCTGCGCGCTTGCCCAGCTGGAGCGGCCCGGCGCCCCCGTCATCTTCGGGAATTTCCTGTCCTCCATGTCGCTCAGATCCGGCTCGCCGACCTTCGGCACACCCGAGCCGGCGATCGGTTCGCTGGTGGTGGGGCAGCTGGCACGCCGTGTCGGCCTGCCGCTGCGCTGCTCGGGCAACTTCACCACCTCGAAGCTGCCGGACGCCCATGCGATGAACGAAGGCACAATGTCGATGCTCGCCGCCGTGCAGTGCGGCGCCAATTTCATCCTGCATTCGGCCGGCTTTCTCGACGGCCTGCTCTCGATGTCCTACGAAAAGTTCATGATGGACGCCGATTTCTGCGGCGCGCTTCACACCTATCTCGACGGCGTCCCGGTCGACGACAACCAGCTGGCGCTGGAAGCCTTCCGGGAGGTCGGCCCGGGGAGCCATTTCTTCGGCTGCGCGCATACGATGAAAAATTACGAAACGGCGTTCTGGGACTCCGGAATCGCCGACAACGAGAACTTCGAGAAATGGGAAGCGGCCGGCTCCGAAGACGCCGCGCAGCGGGCCAACCGCAGCTGGAAGAAGGCGCTGGCCGAATACCAGGCGCCGCCGCTCGATCCCGCAATCGACGAGGCCCTGAAGGACTTCATGGCGCGCCGCAAGGCATCCATGGACGATGCCTGGTACTGAACGGCTCGCAACGCATGAAGATCACCAACATCCGCGTGACCCACGTCAACGTCCCCTTCGATGCGCCGTTCTGGTGGACGGCCGGCCTTTACGGCGGCGCCTCCAAGTCGATCATCGAGATCGAGACCGATGACGGCGTCGTCGGTCTCGGTGAGGCGCCGTGGTGGCATTTCGGCGAAATCATCAGGTCGGAGATCGCACCGGCCCTGATCGGCGCCGATCCGCTCGATCTCGCCGACTGCGAAAGCCGTTGCGTGCCGCCATGGCAGATCACCGCCAACACCGGCGAGAATGCGTCGTCGGTGGCATTCGGGGCGGTCGAGCTCGGGCTCTGGGACATCCGCGGCAAGGTCTTCGGCATGCCGCTCTACAAGCTGCTCGGCGGCGCGGTGCGCAAGGACATCCCCTTCTCCGAATATTTCTCCTTCCGGCCCCAACAGGATGGCGCCGGTGGCGAGATGTCGCCGGAGGCGATCGTCGACTACTGCCTCGGGATGAAGGAGCAGCATGGCTCCACAATCTTCGAGGGCAAGCTGATCCTCGGCGACCCGGAACTCGAAATCCGCACGGTGCGGATGCTGCGCGAAGCGCTGGGACCGCAGGCGCAGATCAGGCTGGATTCCAACATGCAGTGGTCGCTGACCACCGCCCGCTGGGTGCTCAGGGAGATCGAGGCCTTCAACATAAGGAATTACGAGGATCCCGTCGCCACGTTCGAGGAGATGGCGGCGCTGCGGCAGCATTCGCGGATCCCGTTCTCCACCCATGTGCCTGACCTCAGACGTGCGGTGGCGCTGGGCGTACCCGACTATTTCGTCTGCAACTTCGCCGCCCTCGGCGGTCTCTCGAAGACGCTGAAGTTCATCGCGGCCTGCGAGGCGATGGGCAAGGGCTTCTGGTGCTACTCCAACGACCTCGGCATCATGACGGCGGCCTATCTGCACGTCGTGGCGGCGACACCGTGGATTACCGAGGCGTCGCAGTCGCTGTTCCGCTGGCAAGTCGGCGACGTCGTCAGGGATGGGCCGTTCAGGCAGTCGAACGACACGGTGCGCGTT
>JAJFMR010000115.1 GCA_020696915.1 Rhizobiaceae bacterium
GATCGCCGCCAACGAGAAGGGCATGGCGGAACTTAGAAAGATGCTGGCCCATTTCGGGCTGGCCGTCGTCGAGGCTTACATGGGGCACGTGCAGGACAACGCCGCCGAGAGCGTGCGTCGCGTGCTGGAGCGCCTCCCCGACACTTCCCAGTATGAGTATGGCACCGACACGGGCCAGGTGATCCGGGTGAAGATCACCGTCGACCGGCCGGGCCGCAAGGCCACCGTCGATTTCACCGGCACGTCGCCGGTGATGAAGAACAATTTCAACGCCCCGGAACCGGTGGCGCGCGCCGCCGTGCTCTACGCCTTCCGGGTGATGGTCGAGGACAACATCCCCATGAATGCCGGCTGTGGTGGCCGGCAATGTCGAGACCTCTCAGCACGTCACCAACGCCCTGTTCGGAGCAATGGGCGCGCTCGCCAACGCGCAGGGCACGATGAACAACCTCACCTTCGGCAACGCACGTTATCAGTACTACGAGACGATCTGCTCCGGTTCGCCGGCCGGACGCATGAACGACGGCCGCAGCTTCGACGGGACCTCCGGAGTCCACACTCACATGACGAATTCGCGGCTGACCGATCCAGAAATCCTGGAACTCCGTTTTCCCGTGCTGCTCGAGGATTTCCACATCCGGCAGGGCTCCGGGGGGGCGGGGAACCGGAGCGGAGGCGACGGAACGCGCCGCACGATCCGCTTTCTCGAAAAAATGGAGTGCGCGATCCTGTCTTCGCACCGCAGCCGGCCGCCGCGCGGCCTCGCGGGAGGTGGCGACGGCGAGCCGGGGCGGACCGAGGTGCGCCGGCGCGACGGCCGGGTCGAAGTGCTGGCCGCGTGTGACCAGACGGTGCTCGAACCAGGGGAAGCGGTGATCGTGACGACCCCCACCTCCGGCGGATTGGGCGTCCGTTAGGCGGCGGCCCGGTTTTGCCATCGATTTGCCGTGATTTCTCCAGCAGAACTTGCTGGAGCGTTGCGCCGGTCAACCGAATGTCAACCTTGTCCGGCGAAGACTGTAACGCGTCGGAACAAAGCTGGAATCGCTTCCCGGATGTATCCGGTGCGCAAGAACGACAAACTGCAGAGGCCGCGCTCATTTCGCGCATGCCGCTGTAGCCGTTGGCTCTGTCGGGGACGGCAGGAGAGGGTTTGAGGGGAATAACCATGCCGAACGAGACGGTGGGTCGCCACGAGGCATCCGCGTTGGGAAGGATCCGCGCACTTGCCGCGGTGGTCGGGCTTTCACTTGTCGCCGCCTGCTCGACCGTCGAAGATCTCGTTCCGGGCCCGGCTCTGGTAACCGACGTTTCCGTCACCCACCCGCGTTTTTCCGACAGCGACCCGCATCGGTGGGAGGGTGGGGCGCCGTGGAGCTATGCCGTCCACGGCACCGATGTCTCGAAGTATCAGCGCACCGTGGACTGGGAGAAGGCCAAGGCAAGCGGTGTCTCCTTTGCCTTCATAAAGGCGACCGAGGGCGGCGACCGCGTCGACAGCCATTTCAACGAGCACTGGCGGGGCACCAAGGCGGCCGGCATCCCGCGCAGCGCCTATCACTTCTACTATTTCTGCCGCCCCGCCGCGGAACAGGCGCGCTGGTTCATCGCCAACGTCCCCAGCGACCGCTCGGCGCTGCCGCCGGTCCTCGACATGGAATGGAACCCCGATTCTCCCACCTGCAAGCTCAGGCCGGATGCGGCCACGGTGCGCAGCGAAATGAAGACCTTTCTCGAGATCGTCGAAAGGCACTACGGGAAGAAGCCGATCATCTACACGTCGATCGATTTCTTCGATGACAACGGCCTGTCCGGTTTCCGCGGCTATCCTTACTGGCTGCGCTCGGTCGCGGGTCATCCGCGCGACAAGTACCGCGGACACCCCTTCACCTTCTGGCAGTATACGGCGACGGGCGTGATTCCCGGGATCGGCGGCAATGCCGACGTCAACGTCTTCAATGGCGACATGTCGGCCTGGCGAAAGTGGCTGAAGGCCAACTCGCGTTAAGGCATCGTACCGAAAACGGGGGAGCGCGTTTCGGCAAATTTCCGATGCGAGACAAGACTTGGCAGCGGCAGGCTGCGGTGTCCCTGATCGCACCCCGCCAGACGCCGCCGCCGAAGGCGCACGTGACTCGCCTTGACATTTCACGGCAGATGTTCACTTGTTGTTCTCATGACGCCCGTAACGGTCAGGGCGGATATGACGGCCACCATTCTCCACGCGGACCTCGACGCCTTCTATGCGTCGGTCGAACAGCTGCTCGACCCTGCCCTGCGCGGCCGCCCGATCGCCGTGGGCGGCGGTGTCGTGCTTGCCGCATCCTATGAAGCCAGGCGTTTCGGCGTCCGTGGTGGAATGCCGGGGCGTCGCGCCCGTGAACTGTGTCCCGAAATCGTCTTCGTCGGCGGCCATTTCTCCGAATACCGGCGGCTCGGCGACGCCGCGTTGAGGGTACTGGCCGACTTCACACCACTCGTGGAGCGCATTTCAATCGACGAAGCCTTCGCTGACGTGGCGGGCTGCGGCGCGCTGTTCGGCTCGCCTGCCGAAATTGCGGCCGCCGTGCGCAACAGGGTCCGCAACGAGCTGGGTCTGCCGATCTCGGTGGGCGTCGCCAGGACCAGGCACCTCGCCAAGATCGCTTCGCAAGTTGCCAAGCCCGACGGGCTCGTCGTCGTCGACCCCGCCGACGAGCTCGGCTTTCTCCATGATCTGCCCGTGGCGCTCATGTGGGGAGTAGGGCCGACTACCCGGGCACGGCTGGCCACGATCGGCATCGAGACGATCGGGCAGCTGGCCCGGACCCCGGGCTGGTCCCTTGAGCGCCTGCTCGGAGCGGCGGCGGGAGAGAAGCTGTCGGCGCTGGCCTGGAACCGCGATCCGAGGCCTGTGGTCCCGAAACGGCGCGTGCGCTCCGCAGGAGCGCAGTCGGCGCTCGGGCGGCAGCCCGCCCGGCAGCGTGTGTTCGGGCCGGTCCTGCTCAACCTTGCCGAGAGGATAGCCACGCGCCTTCGCGCCAAGGCACGGTTTGGCCGCACAGTGACGGTGCGCGTACGCTTCACGGATCTTCGCTCAGTGACACGTTCGGTGACGCTCGATGCACCCGTCGAAGCCACGGCAACGCTCGCCGAAATCGCCGGCGAACTGGTGTTGAAGGCGCTTGCCGATCATCCGGCCGAGAGATTCATCTCGCTTCTGGCCATCGCCGTGTCGCACCTGGAGGAGCGCCCCGATCTCCAACTGGAACTCCCGCTTGGTCTGCCGGACGCGAAGCGCCGCCCCGGCACCTCGCAGGGCATGTCGCGCTTCATGGCCGACGCGGCCATCGACGCCATCCGGCAGCGTTTCGGATGGGAATCCGTGGGCTACGCTGCAGCCGCACTGGCACCGCCGCAATCGGTTCCCGACGCCTTCCGCGAACTCGCCGAGAAAGAGCTTTGACATTGTCCGCCGCACGCTTCACCTCACGTCTCTTTGATACCGGAACACGAAGCTCTGTCGCCATGGCGGCTGTTTGACGTCGCCGAATCCGGACACGGCGTAGGCAGCAATCGTAGAGAGCCGTGAAACCGGCAGAAACTGCCTGCCCGGATCGCCGATCAGGATCTCGATGCCGGAGGCGAGACAGCGATCGAGAAAAGCCGTCACGCGAAGGGCAAGTTTGCGCTCGTAGAAAAGATCTCCGACCGCCACCAGGTCCACGGCGGGTGACGGGGCGGTGGTCAAATCCCCCACGACGACCGACACCGCCACGCCGTTCGCTTCTGCGTTGAGCTTCAGCGCCGTTGCAGCCGAGTGGTCGATGTCGGCGGCCGTCACCGCGCCCGCCCCCGCCATGGCGGCGGCAATCGCGACGAGGCCCGAACCGCTGCCAAGGTCGAGCACGCGCCGGCCGGCCACCACCTCCGGCCGTTCCAGGAAATGCCGGGCGAGCGCCAAGCCGCCGCCCCAGCAGTAGGCCCAGTAGGGAGAGACCGCTTCGTGGCGGCCGGAACTGTCCAGCCGGCGCAAGCCGCTTTCAGGGCCGGCCTGGTGAAGCTTGATGGCGGGGATCGCAAGAACCGGCACCAACGGCAGGTTGGCCCTGATGAAATCCCTCAGACCCGCCGGGTCTTGCATGCATGATTGCAATTGCCCGGGTTCCACGCCGAAGGACTCCTGCGGATCAATACTGTTCTGTTGATGATGCCGGGACATTTGGCAAGGCAGTCTCCGTGTTCGGACTCCGCTGAATGCGACGACCGGCAGTGAGCGGCAAAGTTCGCCTTCGAAGACATGCACGCGCCGCTCGGGCATCCCGGCGGAACGTCTGCGGGAACAGCGCGTTCTTGCCCGACAGGAGACCGGCATGACGACCATATACGACGAACTTTACGCAAACCGGCCCAATCACAAGCGGCGGCGCACGGAGGGTCGGGCCGAGGATCGCGAGACGCTCGAAGAGCAGCTTTGCGAGGGTCTCCAGGATACGTTCCCGGCCAGCGACCCGGTGTCCGTGGTGACGACCACAATTCCCGGCAGATGCAAGGACTCGGCCGGCGACTGCGTCGAATAGGCTGGAAATCGCCAGGCGGGCCGCTTTAGCTTCAGTCCGCCATCGTTTCCAGGGTGGCGAGCCCTTGCGGCACATCGCCCTCGTCGAAGGGCGTGGTCACCTCGACAAAAGTGTCGGGGTAGAAGCCGTTGAATCGCGTCCTCAGCGCCAGTGAATAGGCGCCAATGTGGCCGATCTCGATCCAGTCTCCGGTATCCACGGTTTCAGGCAGCCAGAACGGGCGTGAGAGGATATCGACCGAATCGCAGGTTGCCCCGCACACCTTGAAGGGCACGACGTTCCTGTCATGCCCGTTGCGCTGGCGGATCGCCGGATCCGCGATGAAGCGGGCCGGCAGCGTGATCTTGCCTACCCAGGAATCCGACAGCGAGGCCCAGATCCCGTCATTGATGTAGAGCCGTCTGCCCTTGCGAAGCAGGACCCGGACGATGAGCGAGAAGGCGCGGGCGACGATAACCCGTCCAGGCTCCGCCACCAGTGGCATCTCGTCGAACTGGTATTCCTTCAGATCGCCCGCAAGCCGCGACATGATCTGCCCCAACGACGGCATTTCCGGCGCGCGGCTGCGCGGATCGTGCCCGTACTCGGCGGGAAATCCGCCGCCGACGTCGAGGCCCGAAAATTCGAAACCGATGCGGTTTCGCACCCAGTCGGCCGACGCCAGAGCCCGTTCGTAGGTATCCGGATCCTCTATCTGGCTGCCGACGTGAAAGCACAGCCCGACCTTGAACCCCATCCTGTTCAGCCGTTGCGACAGTTCCACCGCATGGGCCGGACCCGCTCCGAACTTCTTTGACAGTTCATACGCGGCGGCGCCTTTCGTTTGCAGCCGCACGAAGACCGTGACGGCTCCTGGGTCGAGATCGAGCGCGCGCACCACCCGCGACAGCTTGGCGACCTCGTCCTCATGGTCGACGGCGATGACGCGGATCCCGTAGGTTTCGAGCGCCTCCCTGATGTGCGACTGCGCCTTGACCGGATGCATGTAGAGCATCTCCGCATCGGCCGAGACGGCGCGAACGGCAGCGAACTCGCCGGGCGAGGCGACGTCGAAGGCCGTGACGCCGGCTTCGATCAGCGTCTGCAGCACCATCGGCTCGCCGTTGGTCTTGACGGCGTAGGCGGTCTTGCCCGGGAACATGCCCATGAACTGCCTGGCATCGGCCTTGAGGACTTCCGGGTGGAAGCAGTAGACCGGGTCGTCGGGTCGCAGGGCGAGCGCCGCCGCGCGGGCATTTTCGAATCGCTGCATGGGCGGCTCCCGAGATCGCGGACATTTAGAGCGCTTCGCGGCAGGATGAAACATTGCGGGGGAGAAATCTGCGTGTCGGAACGGCCTCTCGCAGCAAGACCGGCTTCTATCGTCCCGGTCCGTGCTCGAGGGAAGCACGCCGCCCGCCGCGCCGGATCGCGCCCCAGGTCGGATCGAATCGGCTGCCAGCAGGGGTGGGACCCCAGGCGCCGCCACCGACGGATCGTCGTTCCCCGACACGCCGCCACATTTCTTCCCACATCGGGAGCGGTGGCATTATCGAAGGAAAACCCGGGCTTAGGTCAGGAGCCAGGTCGATTTTGTCACAATCTTGTCGCAATGCAGCACATTTTCTCCTTGCCTGTTGCATCAAGTCCCCTAGACTCGCAGCCGTAGATGGCCACAGGAGGCTATGAATGGGTCTGACACGGCCGATCAATGCGCTGATGATTTGTGCTGCGTTTGCTTTTATCGGCGCCCTCATCATGGGCGTTCTTCCCTAGAGCCCGATGCGTCTGTGACGCCTCCGCCTGAGGGCGGCAAGATCTCGAGAAGGCCGGGCCGCCGCCCGGCCTTTTCGATTCCGCGGCCCGGCTTCAGGCCGCCGCCGCCGAAGCGGATTCCGACGCCGCGGGGACCGGCGCCCGGATGCCGATCATGTGGCAGATGGCGAAGGCCAGGTCGGCACGGTTCATGGTGTAGAAATGGAAGTCGCTGACCCCGCGCTCGACGAGATCCAGGACCTGCTCGGCGGCAACCGCGGCAGCCACCAAAGCGTGCGTCTGAGGATCGGCCTGCAACCCGGCGAAGCGCTCCGCCAGCCAGGCCGGGATATGCGTGCCGCAACGCGCGGAGAAACCGGCAACCTGCCAGAAATTGTGAACGGGCAAAATGCCGGGGACGATCGGCACGTAGATGCCGGCCCGCCTCACCCTTTCGACATAGCGCTCGAACAGATCATTGTCGAAGAAGAACTGGGTGATCGCCCGCGTGGCGCCGCCGTCCACCTTGCGCTTGAGCATGTCGATGTCGGTTGCGAAATCCGGGCTTTCGGGGTGCTTCTCGGGATAGGCGGCCACCGAGATGTCGAAGGTTCCGGCCCGGCCGAGCGCCGCCACGAGTTCGGCTGCGTTGGCATAACCGCCCTCCGGCGGCCTGTAACGAACTCCGACACCCTCGGCCGGGTCGCCTCGCAATGCCACGAAACGCCGCACGCCCATGCGGGCGAACTCGGCGATGACCTCGTCGATCTCCCCGCGCACCGCATCGACGCAGGTGAGATGGGCTGCCGGCGTCAGCCGCGAATCGGTCAGGATTCGCCGGACCGTGCGCGCCGTGCGTTCGCGTGTCGAGCCGCCGGCACCATAGGTCACCGACACGAATTCGGGCCTGAGCTGGTCGAGGCGGCGCACCGTCTCCCAGAGCCGCGCCTCCATCTCGTCGGTCTTCGGCGGGAAGAACTCGAAGGACACCCGGACCTTCTCGCCAATGTGCGGGCGGCGGGAAAAGCTGGACTGGTTCATCACGCGATCTCCCTTGCAGCGGTGCGGACCGGATCGGCAACCAGCAGCCGCCGGTCCCTCCCAAGCCAGAGCTTTACCGTCAGCCTCGACGAACCGGCCCCCTCCGGCTTGAAATCGACGCTGTCCTCGAGATCCAGGCCGGCCAGATCGAACCAATCAGCTATCTGCTCGTCGGAAATGCCAAGTCTCAGATGCGCATGCTCCTCGCGCAGGAACTCCAGCGCATGCGGCGCGAAGTCCACGATCACCAGCCGGCCGGCCGGCCGCAGCAGCCTTGCCGCCTCGCGGATCGCCAGTGCGGGATCCTCCAGATAATGCAGCACCTGGTGCATGGTGACGAGATCGAACGCATCGCGCTCGACGGGCGGCGCGAAGATGTCGCCTTGCCGAACCTGGGCATTGGCTATGCCGGCCCTGTCGAGATTGGCGCGCGCAACGGCGAGCATCTCCCGCGACAGGTCGACGCCCACCCCGCGGCGGTAGAGGGGGGCGAAAATCTCGAGCAGCCGCCCCGTGCCGGTGCCGAGATCGAGCATCGACTGGAAAGGCCGCTTTCCGACCAGTTTCAGAAGGGCCTGCTCGACGGCGCGATCGGGAGCGTGTAGCGCGCGGATCTCGTCCCAGCGCGAGGCATTGGCGCGAAAATATTCCGTCGCCCGAGCCTGCCGCCGCCGCTTCACGCCGGCAAGCCGCTCGAGGTCGCGTTCGACCTGCGGGTCGCCATCGTGAACGAGGGAGATCAGCCGCTGCACCAGGTCCCGGGGCATGTCGGCGTCGGCCAGCCGGAAAAATGCCCAGGACCCTTCCTGGTAGCGGCCGATCAGCCCGGCTTCCAGCAGCAGCTTGAGATGGCGGGAAACCCGCGGCTGTGACTGGTTCAGGATCTCGGTGAGGTCGGAAACGGTGAGATCGCCACGCGACAACAGCGCCAGGATTCTCAGCCGGCTGGATTCGGCCGCCGCCTTCAATGTATCAACGAGCCGATCGAGGGTGAGAGTCATCGTGGCTTCGCCTCCGGCACTTCAGATATAAAGATATGTTTATGTGATTTTCCACCAA
>JAJFMR010000116.1 GCA_020696915.1 Rhizobiaceae bacterium
CAAACTTCCGGATTATGAAAACCCAGCTTCCATAAATGCCCAATATTCACAAGGAATGGAAGGCTCTAGCGTCCGGTGGGTTCAAAGAGGCCACTCCAACCAAAGGACGACCGCCATGTCGCGCATTCCCATTCCCGCCACCATCGAAGCCGCTCCGGAGGCGTCGCAGCCGCTGCTCGCAGCCGTCAAGAAGCAGCTCGGCGTGGCGCCGAACCTGTTCCGCCTGGTCGCCAACAGCCCTGCCGCGCTCGAAGGTTATGTCGCTCTGTCCGGCGCCTTGGGCAAGGGAACTCTGCCGTCGCCGACCCGCGAGCGCATTGCGCTGGCCGTCGCCGAGATCAACGGCTGCGACTACTGCCTCTCGGCCCATACCTATCTCGGCAAGAACGTCGCCCGCCTCGACGACGTCGAAATTGCGGCAAACCGCGGTGGCCGGTCTACGGACCCGCGAGCCGACGCCGCCGTTCGCTTCGCCGCCAAGGTGGCGCGCGAACGCGGGCACATCGGCGAGGAGGATCTCCGCGCCGTCAGATCCGCCGGATACGACGACGCGCAGGTGATCGAGATGGTGCTTCACGTCGCCCTCAACACCTGGACGAATTACGTCAACGAGGTGGCAATGACCGACATCGACTTCCCGGTCGTCACCGCCCGCAAGGCGGCGTGAGACGAGACCTTCAGCGAGGTACTGCCAAAGAGGCGCCAGCGCCCGCAAATCCAAGGAACCAGTTCGATGGCTACCTTTACACGCCGTGGCTTCGCCACATCCATTCTTTCACTGCCAGTCTTGGCCACCCTGCCCAGCGCGGCCCTGGCGCGCGCGCCACGCGGCCCTGCAAAGCCGGTGATGCCGCTCGCCCGCCTCGACGTCGGGCGGTTCGAGGTGACGTTTCTCTCTGACGGCTTCATCGACTTCCCCTTTGCCCTTTTCACCGGGGCGACGGCCGATGAGGTGGAACGGCTGTCGGCCGCTCACTTTGTCGCCCGGAAAACCGGAGTTCGCAGAGGTTTCACGGCCTGGCTGATCCGTGACGGCGACCAGTTGATGCTGGTCGACTCCGGTCCGGCCGGCACGGTCAGCAAGACCTCCGGCCGGCTGCCGTCGGCGCTTGCCGCGATCGGAGTCCGGCCCGAAATGATCGATGCCGTCATCGTCACGCACATGCATGTAGACCATATCGCGGGTCTGGTCAGCGGCGGTCGCGCGAATTTCGCGAATGCAGAGGTGTATGTAGACCGGCGAGAGGTCGCTCATTTCACCGATCCTGCAAAGGGCGCCGCCGCCCCCGACCTGCTCAAGAGCAGCTTCGCGACGGCGCAGCAGCTGGTACGGCTCTATCCGAGGCTCCAACGGATCGACGGCGAGCGCCAGATCACGCGAGGCATCTCGACGATCGATCTCTCCGGCCACACGCCGGGTCAGCTCGGTCTGCGAATAGAGGACAGCGGACAGAGCCTGCTCATCGTGTCCGACATGATCTTCCATCCGGCGCATCCGGTCCTGCCTACCCTGGGCCTGCTGTTCGAGGCCGACAAGGCGGCCGCCGATGCCGCACGCATGCGGTTCTTTCCCCGGGCGGCCGAGGCGAAGGCGCTGCTCGCGGCGACCCACATGCCGTTCCCCGGGCTTGGCCGCATTGTGAAAGATGGCGGCACCCCGCGCTGGCTGGCCGCGGACTGGGAATACACCGGGTGACATCACGGCGGCGAGCCGCCGGGCATACCCGACCCGGCACCGGAAAAGATTGAGAGGTCGAAGTCATGTCGCAGCTCGTTGTGGCGTCGAAGGCAGGCCGCCCGTTCCGCCGTTCAAGCCGGCCGCTCGGGCGTCGTCCGTACGATCACCCGTCGCTGAGCGACCTCGGCCTGTGAGGACATCATGCCAGGCTCAACCCGGACCCACGCAAGCGACGTCGCCTTCACGCGTTCCGTCAAGTCAGTGCAGGCGCGCAAGGGCTCCCGCAACGCCTATGCCCGCATGGAGGAAAATGGGTCGTGGCAGACCCGCATCACGCCCGAACTCGCGAGCTTCATCGAGGCTCAGTCGAGCGTCTTTCTGGCCACGACCAACCTGGATGGTCAACCCTACATCCAGCATCGCGGCGGACCGGCAGGGTTCCTGCGGGTGCTCGACGACAGGCTGATAGGCTTCGTCGACTTCACAGGCAACCGGCAATACATCACGCTTGGCAATCTGGCGGACAACCCCAAAGCCTGTCTGTTCCTGATGGACTATGCGCACCGGCGCCGAGTCAAGATCTGGGGCGAGGCGCGGGTCGTCGAAGGTGATGCCGATCTGACCGAAAAGCTGATGCTCCAGGGCTACCGGGCGCGTGCGGAGCAGGTGATCCTCTTCACCATATCGGCCTGGGACGCCAATTGCTCCCAGCACATCCCGCAGCGGTTCGACGCCGCCGATGTTGCGGCCGCTCTCGCGGAGCGCGATGAGCGGATCAGGGCCATGGAGGCCGAAATCGAGCGGCTGCGGCATCTGCCCAGCGCACCATCGGGCGCTTTGGGCGGATCGGCCGCCTGAAGGTTGTTGGATAGCCAGGCGGGCGGCCATTCTACTGGACCTCCGGCCGGCGCAGCGCGTCCAGCGCTGCCGACACGCGCTGCCGGTCCGCGGCGGAAACCGGCAGGATCGGACGCGGCGGCACGGCGTCCAGCAAGGAGAGGATGCCGGCGGCGGCATAGACGACGCGCAGGCTGCCCAGTTCCCTGAACAGGCTCCAGAGCGGCTGAAACGCGCCGTCGATGCGCCGTACCTCCGCCGCGTCGCCGGCTTGCGCGGCACGGGTCAGGCGCAATGCCGGACCGGGAAGGAGGCCACCTATCACGCTGTACCAGGCGTCGGCGCCGGCGAGCAGAGCCTGCGCGCAGCCCCAGTCGCCGCTATAGCCAATGGCAAACTCCCGCGGAACATTCGGGCGCAGACGCTGCATCTCGCCCGCGAAGTCCATGTCCCCGGGGAGCGGCATCTTGACGGCGTCGATGTTGGCCACGCCCGCCAGGCGCATGAGCAGGGCCTCGCTGAACGTGAAATGGGTCGTCCCGGGATTGTCATAGATGCAAAGCGGCAAGCCTGTCGCTCCGGCGACCGCGACGTAGTGCTGATGGACCTCGTCCTCCGTCAGCGGAGTATAGGAAACAGGGGCCAGCAACAGTGCACCGGCTCCGGCGGCCTCTGCATCCCTGGCAAGGTCCTGGGCGTAATCCGTTCGCAGGGCCCCCACGCCAACCATCAGCGGCGTACGTCCGCCGATGCATTCCACCGCCGCCTCGATTGCCCGCAGTCGCTCAGGGCGGGTCAGATACGCATAGCCGCCCGTGCTGCCGAGCAGCCCAATCGAGTCGACTCCGGCAGTCGAAAGGCGGTGGAGCAGGCGGGCAAGCGCGTCCGTATCGACCCGACCGTGCGGATCGGTGGGGGTGATCGGGAAGGCGGAGAGACCGCGAAACAGCGTCATGGTGGTCACCGATCCAGTGGGCCAAAAATCCTAGCAGGTTTGGTCGCTCCCCTGAAAGCGGCGGAGGCGACTGCCCGGGTCTGCCAAGGCTAATCCACAAAGCGACCGGCCCTGCGGTCGAGTCCGCCGCAGGTCGAAGGCTCGTAACCTGCACGAATGGCCTCGAGAGAGATGTTTGCCGGCCGTTGACGCGGGCTCCCGCTTCCCATTCGCCGTTTTGCGACAGCCCTGAAGCCCATGCAGCGTGGCGAGAATCAGGCCTTGAGGTGGATGGTCGCCAGCACCGTGGATGCGGCGCCCGCCGGAAAGTCGGCGGCAACGCGCAGCCAGTTTCCGAAATGCTTCACGCGAAGGACGGCAATGCTGTCCTTCCGGGACGGCATGGGCGCCTCGGAGCCTTCCGGCAGCCAGCGCATCCCGTCGGGCGAGATCTCGACCCGCGCCAGGGGCTGGTCGCCCTCGGGCTCCTTGAGCGCTCGCACGAAGATGACCGCTTCGCGCGCCCAGCCCGCCTCATGCGGTTCGCTCGCCGCGTGGCCCGACCAGCGCTCGTTGCGCGCCACGATCGCGGTGATGTTCTCCGGCAGCATCAGAAGTCACCCGAGATGCAGACCGAATCGACGTAGAGGAAGGCCCGCTTGTCGACGTCGGTCTCGGCGAAAACACAGAAATTGAGCATGCACCAGAGGTTCTTCATCGCCGGAATGCGAATGGAATCGAAGCCCGACATGTCGAAGCTGCGGTCGTTGCAGCGGAACCCGGTCGCCCGCATGGTTTCGAGGTCGAAGTCGAAGCGGAGATAGGTCCAGTTCACCTTGGTCGGGATCTCGTTGTAGCAGAGCCGCTGGCCGCCGTCCGCGAGGTCGCGCCAGCCGGTCGGCGCGAGGTGATAGTGGCTGAGCGTCCTGTCGGAGCCGCCGACCGCCTGAAACGGCGTCGACTCCGTCTTGAACTGCCACTTCTGCAGATGCTGGCCGTCGAGCGCGTTGAGGAAGCGCAGATGCGGCATGACGCGCTGGTGATCGCCGTCCCGGTCGCCGCCCTGCAGGTCGAACAGGAAGCCCACCGATCGCACGTCGGTCTCGCTGAGCATGAGCTCCGTGGCTTCCGGCTTGAAGGTGAGATAGAGCTCGAAGCGGATCGGGCCGCGCCTCCGGAAGGTATGGCGCTTGATCGCGACGTTCCGGGCGCCGGCGAACGGCCGCGTCGCCACTTTCAGCGCGTAGGAGGAGTCCATGCCTCCGTGCGAACCGGCGTCCCAGTGGCCGAGCGTCGACAGCATGGCGCTGGTGTGCTGGGCGTAGCCCGGCAGCATCGTGTCGAGATCGTCCTCGTAGTTGCCGACGAGCTGCGACCAGCCGCAATGCCCGCGCGAAAAATCGTCGTGCGAGATGATGCGCGGAAGCGGGTCGAAACGGCTCAGGCCGGGGTCGGCGCGCAGCATGGCGAGACGCATCGCCTCCGCCAGGTCGGACGTCGTGGAGCTCTCGATGGTCACCCGGGCCTCCGTCATTCTGCCCTCAGCCGCTTAACCGCGTCCCAGTCGACCTCCACGCCGAGGCCAGGTCCGGCCGGCACGGCCAGCATGCCGTTCTTCTGCCGGTCGGCCCCGGGAGCCGCGCCGGTGATCCAGGTCTTGAACGGGCTGGCGTCGGTTTCGCACTCCATCGCCTTGATGTTGGGCATGGCGGCCGCCAGATGCACGCTCGCCATCTCGCAGATGATGCCGGACATGCCGATATGGGGTGCGTAGCCGACGTCGTGCGCAGCGGCGAACTCGGCCATGCGCCTCGTCTCGGTGATGCCGCCGGAGCGCGCCACGTCGGGTTGCAGGTAGGCGAGCGTCCGGTTGGCCACCAGCCGCTTCGCCTGGTCGAGCGTGTAGTTGCTCTCGCCGGCCGCCAGCGGCGTTCCGCAGCGGCGGTGGAGTTCCTCGTAGCCGCTCTCGTCCTCCGGCCGGACCGGCTCCTCGAACCAGAAATAGCGGTTGTCCGTGAGCGCCCGGCCGACCTCCACCGCCTCCTCCAGCGTGTAGGCCCAGTTGGCGTCGACGCAGAGATCGATGTCGTCGCCGGCGCGCCTGCGCAGCCGCTCGATGCGGCGGCACGCCTCCTTCACCGGATTGGCCACCTTCACCTTGATGCGCGGAAAGCCCTTTTCGAGATAGCGATCGAGTTCGCGGTCCATGAATTCGTCGTCGCCCCAGTTGACCGAAGCCGCGTAGACGGGAACCTCGCTGCGCCCCATGCCGCCGAGGAGACGGTAGATCGGCAGGCCGGCGACCTTGCCCAGAATGTCCCAGAGCGCGATGTCGACGCCGGCGATCGCCTCGAACAGCATGCCGCCCGAGCGGCCGGAGAGCGCGCGACGCATGCTGTGCCAGTGAGCGGTGATGTCGGTCGGATTTTGCCCGACGAGCCGCGGCCTCAGCGAGGTTTCGATGAGTTCCGCATAGGCCTTGGGCGAGAACCGCGCCAGCGCTTCGCCGACCCCGGTGATCCCGGAATCGGTGCGGATCTCGACGAGGCAGATCGAGACCTCGGTGTATTTGCCCCAGGACGTCACGGTGGGCTTCGGCAGTGTCTGCGACAATGGATGCGCGATCACCTCGGTGATGCGGATGTCCACGCCGTTCGCCGCGCCGTCGCTCACTGCCGCACGTTCCTCCTGGGCCGGCGAAGAACGACCGGCACCTCGATCTGTAGCCCCGAATCCGCGGGCTTGGCAACTGATAAACTTAGTTGCTAAGTCGGCTGGCGGCGTGCTACCGCTTGCGAGGAGGAGACGGCCGCACAGGCTTCACGGGAGGTTCATGAGCGCTCAGCCGGACAAGAAACCGCTGTTCGACGCCAGGCCGGCGACCCCGGCGCGGCTGGCGGACTCGGTCTCGGACGCCATTGCCGCGGCGCTGTTCGACGGGCGCATCGGCCCCGGCGAGCCGCTCCCGCCCGAAGGCGAGATCGCCCGCGAGTTCGGCGTTTCGAAGCCGATCGCCCGCGAAGCGCTGCGGCAGCTCACGGCCGCCGGGCTGGTCTTCACGCAGCAGGGGAAGGTCGCCCGCGCCAAGGCGCTGAATGGCGAGTCCCTGGAGAGAATCTACGGCTACGCGGTGCGTTCCAGCCTGCCGCGCCTTCGCGAAGCCAACGAGATGCGGCGCGTCATCGAGACCGGCATCGCCCGGCTTGCCGCGCAGCGCCGCGACAGACCGGGCATGGCGGCCATGCAAAGGGCGCTGCAGGAGATGCAGTCGGGGCTGGGCCACCCCTCGGCTTTCACCGAGGCCGATATTCTTTTCCACGTCGGCCTGGCCATGGCTACGGGCAATTCGATGATCCGCGTGCAGATGGAGGGCATGCGTTCCGTGCAGCGGGAGGTTTCGGAGCTGTTTTCGCGCCGCGCCAACCGCACGAAGACCGACTGGCAGGCGACGATCGAACGTCACCGGGCGCTCTACGAGGCGATCGAAGCCGGCGACGGTGCGCTTGCGGAACAGTGCATCGCCAACCACTACGGCGCCGCCGACATCGCGTCGCTGGAGGTGGCCGGCAAGCGCGAGCCTGCGAAGGGTCGAAAATGAGCCGCGACCGCTTCTCGCTTGCCGGGCGCCGGGCGCTGGTGACGGGCGCCAGTTCCGGCATCGGCCGCGCCTTGGCCGTCGGCCTCGCCGAGCAGGGCGCGGAGCTGGTGCTGCACCATTTCGGCGATGCGGCGGGTGCCGCCGAAACCGCCGGCGCGGCCGGCGGGCGGGCGCCTGTGCTCGAGGCCGATTTCACCCGGGACGGCGACGCCTCGAGGCTGGCCGGCGAGGTGATCGAACGCTACGGGCCGATCGACATCCTCCTGGCCAATGCCGCGATCGAGCGGCGCGCGCCCTGGACCGAGATCTCGGCCGCGCATGTCGTCACGCATCTGTCGGCGAATCTCATGTCGCTCTTGACCCTCGCGCAGCGCCTGGTGCCGCCGATGACCGAACGCGGCTGGGGCAGGGTGGTGGCGACCGGCAGCGTGATGGCGTCGAGGCCGCGTGCGGAGACGGTTGCCTATGCCGCGCTGAAATCCGCACAACTGACCACGGTGCGCGCCATCGCGCGCGAGGTCGCGCCCCGCGGCGTGACGATCAACGTCGTCTCACCCGGCGCCATCGAGATCGGGAAAAACGCCGACCGATATGCCGATCCCGCCTTTCGCCGCGCCGTCGCGGCGAAGATCCCGGCCGGGCGGCCGGGACGGCCCGAAGATCTGGTCGGCGCGGTGCTGTTCCTGTGCTCCGACGCCGCCGCCTATGTCACCGGCGTCGACATTCCCGTCGACGGCGGCTGGACGATCGGCGACGCGCCCGGCATGCTGCCGGGGGAGGCAGTCTGATGGACCGGCCGTCGGTCAAGGTCTTCCGCAATTGCGGCGACGCCCTCGGCGAAGGGCCGCTCTGGGACGCTGCGCGGAACTGCCTGTGGTGGGTGGACGTCGCCGGCAGATACATCCATCGGGCCGATACGGTGGGCGAAACGATCGAGACCTTCGCAGTGGAGCACGCTCCCGCAGCGCTTGCTCTGGCCGACGATGGCACGCTCGTCGTCGCCGCCGGGCTCGCCTGGTACCGTTTCGATCCCGCGACCGGGGGGCTGGACCGGATAGCCCGCACCGGCGTGAAATCGCCGGCGATGCGGCTGAACGACGGCGTGGTCGACGAACGCGGCCGGTTCTGGACGGGCACGCTCCATGAGG